>NZ_AUNC01000019.1:0-59513 GCF_000714555.1 Thalassospira permensis NBRC 106175
CGCCCGAAAACGGAAATCGCGGCCCGGTTGGGCAGCTTGCTTTCCATCGGTAGCGCGGGGTTATAAGGGGGTGATCAGGGGGTGTCAAGCAGCCTGTTTGACGATTTTTCCGATCTCGTCGGGCAGGTTTTCAAATGCAGTGACAACCCCATCTGCGGCGAGATTTTTTGCACGTGTATCGTCGACTTCAAAGGCCACCGCAATGGCCGGAATGCCGAAATCGCGTGCGGCATTCACATCATTGGCATGATCGCCAACCATGATCGCGATATCGCCGCGTGCCCGGTCATATCCGGCTTGATCAAGGGCGAATGCCAAATGAGCGCCGTCGGGCTTTTTAACGTGCGTTGCATCGCCGCCGGCAATCACGGCAAACAGGTCGGAGACACCCAGCCGTTCAAGGATGCGTTTGCAGGGTGCGGTCGGTTTGTTTGATGCCAGACCAATGATCCAGCCATCTGATGCCAGATCTCGAAGGGTTGCTTCGGCATTTTCAAACAGGCGGGTATTGCCATAGTCGGTGTCGATATAACGTGTGGTGAAATCGCCTTCGCAGTCATCGAGCTGTTGACCATCAATCGTGACACCGCGTGCATCAAACGCCCGTTTGGTCAGCATTTTGGTGCCATCGCCCAGCATGGCTTCCAGTTCGGGACGAGCAAGTGGCGTAAGGTCGTGAGCGGCGAGGGTTTCGTTCATCGCAAACAGCAGATCATCCACCCCGTCAATCAGGGTGCCGTCAAGATCGAACAGGATGAATTTTGCCATTTTGCGATGCTGCCTTTGAAAACGAATATCGATTTATCGGACCTTAACCGAAATGGTGTCATTAACAAACGGTAACATCTGCTAACACGAAGTAACAAAACGTGATTCTTTCGGGGCTTTTGCCTTTGGGGATTATAGGTTAGGAGTTGCTTCAAATCGGCTGTGAAAGGTTCGGACCGGCATATCGTGACCGGATCGAAAACAAAGGGGACGCCGTGTAACGCATGGCACAACAGGGTTAAAGCATGTCGCGTGAATTAAGTGTGGTGGTTCTGGCTGCGGGTATGGGAACGCGAATGAAAAGCGCGATCCCCAAGGTCATGCACAAGATAGCAGGCAAACCGATGGTCAATCATGTGATTGATACGGCGGCCCATCTGAACGCAACCAAAACCATGGTTGTTGTCGGGCCGGATATGCCCAAGCTGATTGAGGCCGTCTCCCCGCATTCGACATTCGAACAAACGGATCGACTTGGAACCGCACATGCGGTTCTTGCCGCCAAAGAGGCCCTTCGTGGCCTTACGGGCAATGTGCTTGTGCTTTATGCCGACAGTCCGCTTTTTACTACCGAAACCCTCTCACGCCTTGTCGCGGCACGCGAGCATGGCGATCACGCGGTTGCGGTTCTGGGGTTCCGCCCCGAAGACCCGACCGGCTATGGCCGCCTTGTGACCGATCCGGCAAATGGTGAGTTGCTGGCGATTGTTGAAGACAAGGAATGTGACGAAACGCAACGTGCGATCAATTTTTGCAATTCCGGTGTGATGTGCTTCCGTGCTGAAAGCATGATTGAAACCCTTGAAGCGATTGGAAATGCCAATGCAAAGGGCGAATATTACCTGACCGATGCGGTCGAGGTGGCGCGTGCCAACGGCAATAGTTGCGTTGCTGTTGAGGTCGCTGAGGAAGAAACGCTTGGTGTGAATTCCAGAAGCCAGCTTGCCGTGGCCGAAGCGATTATGCAGTCACGCCTGCGCGAGGTGGCAATGGTGAATGGCGCGACCTTGATTGATCCGGGTTCGGTCTATCTGGCCAGCGACACCAGATTGGGCCGGGATGTTGTTATCGAGCCGAATGTGTTTTTCGGTCCCGGTGTTACGGTTGGCGATGAGGTAACGATCAAGGCCTTCAGCCATCTTGAAAGCTGTGTGGTGGGGGACAAAGCCGATATCGGGCCCTATGCCCGTTTGCGACCGGGCGCGGAAATTGGTGCCGGTGCCAGGGTTGGAAATTTTGTCGAGATCAAAAAGGCTGTTGTTGAAGACGGGGCGAAGGTCAATCACCTCAGCTATATCGGTGATGCCCGTGTCGGGGCAAAGGCCAATATCGGGGCCGGAACCATCACATGCAATTACGACGGATACCGCAAACAACATACCGATATCGGGGCCGGTGCATTTATCGGTTCCAATTCGGCACTGGTCGCCCCCGTATCCATCGGGGACGGTGCCATTATTGGTGCGGGCAGCACGATTACCGGAACGGTCGAAGCCGATGCCTTGGTGATAGAGCGTGCGCAACGGCTTGATAAACCGGGCTGGGCGCGGGTATTTCGCGAGAAGATGAAGGCCCTTTTGGGTAAGTAACGGCAATTAACGCGCGGCATTTGCGTGCGCGACGGGCAAAATTTCGACGGGGAAGATAATAACTATGTGCGGGATTATCGGCATTATTGGCAAGGACAGCGTCAGCGACCGTATTCTTGAGGGGCTTAAACGGCTTGAATATCGGGGCTATGACAGTGCCGGGATTGCGACCCTTGTTAACGGTCATATTGATCGCCGCCGGGCCGAAGGCAAGCTGATAAATCTTGCCAACCGTCTTGCGGAAATGCCGCTGGCGGGGGATGTCGGCATTGGTCACACCCGCTGGGCGACGCATGGGGTTCCGACCGAAAACAACGCCCATCCGCACACCGATGGCAAGGTTGCCGTGGTGCATAACGGCATCATCGAAAATTATCAGGAAATCAAGGCTGAGCTCTCCGGCAAGGGCCGGGTTTTTGCCACTGATACCGACACTGAAGTGATTGTGCATCTGGTTTCCGACTTCCTTGATCAGGGCAAAACCCCGCGTGACGCAGTCGCCGCCACATTACATCGGATTGAGGGGGCCTTTGCGCTGGTAATCATGATTGCCGGGCAGCATGACGTGATTTTTGGCGCGCGCCGTGGCACGCCGCTTGCGGTTGGTTTGGGTGAGGGCGAGATGTATCTTGGCTCGGACGCGATGGCACTGTCGCATCTGACCAACAGGCTGATTTACCTTGAGGAAGGTGATTGGGTCGAAGTGACCCGCGATGGTGTTCAGGTCCGTGACGAGCATGACAATGACGTTACCCGTGAAACAAAGCTTTCGGCTGTTTCCGGTGCCATGATGGGCAAGGGTAACTATAACCATTTCATGCAGAAGGAAATTTTCGAACAGCCAGCCGTGATTGGCGACACGTTGCATGCCTTCATCAATCCGGCGACGCGGACGATCAAGCTGCCCGATATGCCGTTTTCGTTTAACGATGTCAGCCGGTTGACGATTGTGGCGTGCGGCACGTCCTTCTATGCCGGAATGGTGGCAAAGCACTGGATCGAACGCTATGCCGGGCTTGGCGTTGATGTCGATATCGCGTCTGAATTCCGCTATCGGTGCCCGCCGCTTCCAAAAGGGGGCGTGGCGCTATTTCTTTCGCAATCCGGCGAGACGCTTGATACCTTGGCTGCCCTTCGTTATGCGAAGTCCAAGGGGCAGAAAATTGTTTCCATCGTCAATGTGGCCGAAAGCACGATTGCACGCGAAAGCGATGTGGTCTTGCTGACCTATGCCGGGCCGGAAATCGGTGTCGCATCGACCAAGGCCTTTACCACGCAATTGACTGTTCTGGCCTGTCTTGCCGTGACGATCGGGCGCGATAACGGCACTCTTGCCAAGGACGAGGAAGCCGCCATCGTCAACGCGCTGACCGAAGTGCCAAAACATGCGGCCGAAGTCCTTCATCATGACGATGAAATCCGTGAACTTGCGATCAATATCGCTGATGCGCGCGATGTGCTTTATATCGGCCGCGGCCTTGGCTATCCGATTGCGATGGAAGGGGCGCTGAAGCTCAAGGAAATTTCCTATATCCACGCCGAAGGCTATGCGGCGGGCGAGATGAAGCACGGCCCGATTGCCCTGATTGATCAGTCGGTTCCGATCATCGTGATTGCACCTTCCGACGAACTTTTTGAAAAAACTGCATCGAACATGCAGGAAGCGGCCGCACGCGGCGGACGGGTAATTTTCCTGTCTGATGCAGAGGGACTTGCGAAGCTTGGCGAGATGGCATCGGCCACGGTAGAGCTGCCAAAGGTTGCCGATTTTGTTGCGCCAATCCTGTATACTATTCCGGTTCAGATGCTGGCCTATCATGTGGCGGTCCATAAGGGTACGGATGTCGATCAGCCCCGTAACCTCGCCAAATCGGTTACGGTGGAATAAGGTCGATATTTCAGGCGACAGGTTGCACAGGTAGTTGGATAAACGGGCGGGGCCTATGAAAGTCATTGTGACAGGTGGTGCAGGGTTTATCGGGTCGGCGGTCTGCCGACTTTTGGCCGGGCAGAAAAAGATCGAGGTTCTCAACCTTGATAAGCTGACCTATGCGTCTGATTTGCGCACTGTTGAAAGTGTTTCTTCGCTATCCAACTACTGTTTCGTAAAACAGGATATCTGCAATCGGGCAGAACTTGATCGGGTCTTTGAAGATTTTCAACCCGATGCTGTGATGCATCTGGCGGCAGAAAGCCATGTAGACCGTTCGATTGACGGGCCGTCTGAATTTATTCAGACGAATCTTGTTGGTACATTCACCCTGCTGGAAGCAGCACGGGATTATTTCAACGGCTTATCTGCTGAACGACGGTCGACTTTCCGGTTTCATCATATTTCGACTGACGAGGTGTATGGTTCGCTTGGGGACGAGGGGCTTTTTACAGAAGAAACCCCCTATGCGCCCAATTCGCCATATTCTGCAAGCAAGGCGGGATCGGATCACCTTGTGCGCGCCTGGCATCATACGTATGGGTTGCCGGTGATTATCAGCAATTGTTCAAACAATTACGGGCCCTATCAATTCCCCGAGAAGCTGATCCCCCTGATGATCCTGAATGTCTTGCATGGCAAGGCGTTGCCGGTTTATGGCGATGGCAAAAACACGCGGGACTGGCTTCATGTTGAAGACCATGCAGACGCGCTTTTTACCATTCTGACAAAGGGCCGAATTGGCGAGAAATACAATGTCGGTGGTTGCAACGAAGTTGCAAATATTGATGTCGTGCGCAGCATCTTTGATGTTGTGTCGCGGTTTCAGCCCGATGCAGTGACAGGTGACTTTGAGGCGCAGGTTCGGTTCGTGACCGACCGCCCGGGGCATGACTGGCGGTATGCGATTGATCCATCGAAGATACGCGACGAGCTTGGCTGGGAACCAAAACACAGCTTTGAAAGCGGTCTGGAACAGACAGTGAAATGGTATCTGGCAAATCGGGCGTGGTGGGAGCCGATCCTGAAAGATAAATATGCAGGTGAGCGCCTCGGAACGGTGAAATAGTGATGATTAATGCACTTGTCTTTGGCGCAAACGGCCAATTGGGACGAAGTCTGGCGCTATGTGACGCGACTTTCCCTCAAGTCCGTTTGACACTCTTGGACCGAAGCAAGTGCGATTTATCCGATCTGTCGTCTATTGCCGCCGTGATTCGCAACAATGATCCGCAGGTGATCATCAATGCGGCTGCTTATACGGCTGTTGATCTTGCTGAAAATGATCGTGATAGCGCCTATCGGGTCAATTGCGATGCCGCTGATATGATGGCCCGTGCTGCCGACGATCTTGATATTCCGCTGATCCATTTTTCAACCGATTATGTTTTTGATGGCGCGTCACAGCGCCCATACTGCGAAGATGATCCGGCCGCGCCACTTGGCGTTTACGGTGCCAGCAAACTGGCAGGCGAATGCGCGGTGAGGGCTGCGGCTAAGCGCCACCTTATTTTGCGCACAGCCTGGGTTTACAGCCCGTTTGGCAAGAATTTCGTCAAAACGATGCTGGGATTGATGACGCAACGTGATGTTCTGACGATTGTGAATGATCAGCATGGATGTCCGACATCGGCAATTGATCTGGCGAATGCGACCTTGCGATTATTACCGGTGATACTTGATCCGAATTTTTACGTATTTGGGACCTATCATCTTGTGTCCGATAATCAGACGACATGGTTTGATTTCGCCAAACGTATTCAGGATGCTGCGATTGCGCAGTTTGGGGCAAATTGGACTGGAAAAAATTGCAGGATTGATCCGGTAAACTCGGATGCCTTTCCAACGATTGCCAGGCGTCCAGCCTATTCCATAATGTCGACACAGAAATTTACCGATACTTTCGGTTATGGGCTGCCCGATATTTCGGAAAGCCTTCCGACATGTTTGAACAACCTTGAGGCGGGCAGATAGAAAATGCGTAAAGGCATCATTCTTGCGGGCGGAACCGGATCGCGGTTGCATCCGTCGACAATGGTTGTGTCAAAGCAGCTGTTGCCGGTTTACGACAAGCCAATGGTCTATTACCCGCTGACGACATTGATGTTGGCCGGGATCAGGGAAATCCTTTTGATCAGTACGCCGCGCGATTTACCGTTATTTCGTGAGCTGTTGGGTGATGGTCAGAGGTGGGGGCTTCAGATCGAATATGCCGTTCAGGAAGAGCCCCGCGGTCTTGCCGATGCGTTTCGGGTCGGGGCTGCATTTATCGGCGATGACCCGTGCTGTCTGGTTCTGGGGGATAACATATTTTTCGGGCATGGCCTGACCGAGCTTCTGGTCAACGCGATGAAGCAGACCACCGGCGCAACGGTTTTTGCCTATTATGTGCAGGACCCTGAACGTTACGGTGTCGTCGAATTCGATAACAAGGGAATGGCAAAGGGAATTGAAGAAAAGCCGAAAGAGCCGAAATCGAATTATGCTGTGACCGGGATGTATTTCTATGACGCGCAGGTCGTTGAAATCGCAAGATCCATAAAACCATCGGCGCGTGGTGAGCTTGAAATTACCGATGTCAACAATGCGTATCTGGAACGTGGGCAGTTGCATGTAGAAAAGATGGGGCGCGGATATGCCTGGCTTGATACTGGAACCCATGGTGCGATGCTTGATGCCGCAAACTTTGTTGAAACAGTAGAAAAGCGGCAAAGCCTTAAAATTGCTTGCCCCGAAGAAATAGCATTACGCACAGGTCTGATTGATGAGGGGCAATTTGAAAAGCTGATTGATGCCTTTGGTGCCAGCTCGTATCGCGACTATCTAATATCCGTTTTGCGCAGCCTGCATCGGATGTAGACGACAGTTCAGTTTTCGTATCTAACTGTTTCGAGATACTTTTTGAACGACATCGCATTGGTATCTTTGGCTGACAGTATCAGCTGGCTTTCATCCATCGGCCAGTTGATACCAAGATCGGGATCGTTCCATAGAATGGCATGCTCGGCTGAGGGGGTGTAAGGCCTGCTGACCTTGTAGACGACTTCTGTGTCGGGGGCGAGCGTCAGAAAACCATGAGCAAATCCGCGCGGAACAAAAATCTGGTTCCAGTCATCGGCGTTGATTTCGGCAATAACCGATTTGCCAAGTGTTGGCGAATTGGGACGAATGTCGACGGCAACGTCTAGGATTCGACCGCGCAGAACCCGAACGAGTTTGTCTTGGGCATACGGTTCGCGCTGGAAATGCAGGCCGCGCAAAACACCGGGGCTTTTGGAAAAGGAATGGTTATCCTGAACGAAATCCTGCGTAATTCCGGCCTTTGAAAACTCCTCCTGATTATAGGTTTCGGAGAAGAATCCCCGCTCGTCTTCGAATTTTCTCGGGAAGAGCAGTTTGACTTCGGGAATTTCCAGAGATTCGATCTTCATAAAATCACCATTTGGGACCCAAGTGGTCCAGTCGGGCTAATGACCTGCAAGACGAATATCCTACTTAGCATAACTTATAAAGATGCATTGGGGATTTGGTTAAATCAAAGTCCGCCAATGAGTTTAAGCTGGCGAATGAAGGGTTTCGGAAATCGTGTCACAATATTGCCCTTTGTCATGTGAAGTGTCGCGTGATAGGTCTGGCATCAGAAAATGATCGTGGCGCGGCGCATGGGCGAAGCGCGCCGTTTTCATTCTCGCAAGTGCGAGAAAATCCCCAAAATCATGACATTTTTGCGTCCTTTTGTTCTCTTCTGTTGACAAATTCCGATGGCTTCAATACATGCTGTTAGCACTCGCCGGGGGTGAGTGCTAATACGGGCTCATCCCGGTTAGTTTTAATTTAAAACGAGCCTTAGCTTAAACACGGAGTTGTCTAACATGAAGTTCCGTCCGTTACATGATCGTGTGCTGGTCCGTCGTGTCGAATCCGACACCAAGACAGCCGGTGGCATCATTATCCCGGATACCGCGAAAGAAAAACCGCAGGAAGGCGAGATCATCGCTGTTGGTTCCGGTGTTCGCAAAGAAGATGGCTCGCTTGTCGCGCTTGACGTCAAGGCAGGTGACAAGGTTCTGTTCGGCAAATGGTCGGGCACCGAAGTCAAGGTCGATGGCGAAGAGCTGCTGATCATGAAAGAGTCCGACATTATGGGCATCATGGAATAAGTCAGCCTTTTGGTGACTTAAATCCACGTTCATCCGTCTCATAGAGAGGAAAGAATACTATGGCTGCTAAAGAAGTAAAATTCTCCACCGACGCCCGCGCCAAAATGCTGCGCGGTGTCGACATCCTTGCTGATGCCGTTAAAGTGACGCTCGGCCCGAAAGGCCGTAACGTTGTCATCGAAAAATCCTTTGGCGCACCGCGTGTGACCAAGGACGGTGTTTCGGTGGCCAAGGAAATCGAACTTTCTGACAAGTTCGAAAACATGGGCGCACAGATGCTACGTGAAGTGGCTTCCAAAACCGCCGATCTGGCTGGTGACGGCACCACCACCGCAACCGTTCTGGCACAGGCAATCGTTCGTGAAGGCAACAAGTCTGTTGCTGCAGGCATGAACCCGATGGACCTGAAACGCGGTATCGATCTTGCGACGACCAAAGTAATTGAAGCCATCCAGAGCCGCGCACGTAAAGTGTCGGGCAAGGACGAAATCGCACAGGTTGGTAACATTTCGGCCAACGGTGACCGTGAAGTCGGCGACATGATCGCTGAAGCCATGGAAAAAGTTGGCAACGAAGGTGTTATCACCGTCGAGGAAGCCAAGGGCCTGCACACCGAACTCGACGTTGTCGAAGGCATGCAGTTTGATCGTGGTTACCTGTCGCCGTACTTCGTAACCAATCCGGAAAAGATGGTTGCCGAACTCGACAACCCGTATGTTCTTCTGTTCGACAAAAAAGTTTCCTCGCTGCAGCCGCTGCTGCCGCTTCTGGAAGCTGCCGTTCAGTCGGGCAAGCCGCTTCTTATCATTGCTGAAGACGTCGAAGGCGAAGCTCTTGCGACCCTCGTCGTCAACAAGCTGCGCGGCGGTCTGAAAATCGCTGCTGTCAAAGCACCGGGCTTCGGCGATCGTCGCAAAGCAATGCTCGAAGACATTGCCATCCTTACCGGTGGTCAGGTTGTCTCAGAAGATCTTGGCATCAAGCTTGAGAGCGTTACGCTCGATATGCTCGGTACCGCGAAATCGATCACCATCACCAAAGAAGAAACCACCATCGTTGATGGTGCCGGTGAGAAAGCCCAGATCGAAGCTCGCGTTGGCCAGATCCGTGCACAGATCGAAGAAACCACTTCGGATTATGACCGCGAGAAACTGCAGGAACGTCTTGCGAAACTCGCTGGCGGTGTTGCCGTGATCAAAATCGGTGGCGCTTCGGAAATCGAAGTGAAAGAACGCAAAGACCGCGTTGACGATGCCCTGCACGCAACTCGCGCTGCTGTTGAAGAAGGTATCGTTGCTGGTGGCGGTACGGCTCTGCTGTACGCGACCCGCGCTCTTGACGGTCTTGAAGGTGTAAACCATGACCAGACCATCGGTGTCGACATCGTTCGTCGCGCGCTGCAGGCTCCGGTCCGTCAGATCGCTCAGAACGCAGGTGTTGATGGCGCAGTTGTCGCTGGCAAGCTGCTTGAGCAGGACGATGTTGAATTCGGCTTCGACGCCCAGAAAGGTGAATACACCAACCTGGTCAAAGCCGGCATCATCGACCCGGCCAAAGTTGTTCGTACTGCCCTGCAGGACGCAGCATCGGTCGCAGGTCTGCTGATCACCACCGAATGCATGATCGCTGAAAAGCCGGAAGATAAATCCTCCGGTGGCGCGCCTGACATGGGCGGCATGGGTGGTATGGGCGGCATGGGCGGTATGGGCTTCTAAGCCTTACCACCAACCGACCTTCTTGCTACGGAAAGGGTCTCGCATTTGCGAGGCCCTTTTTGTTTTTGTATCGATTGCGATAAAAATCCCCGCAATCAGATGAGTTGCGGGGATTTTTCAGATTAACCGAACAGCTTTTTAAGTGTGCGTGGCTGACAGCGCAGATACTGATTGGCCGCCTTGACCTCGGCACCAAGGCTTGCTGCCGCATGCCACGGCCAGCGCGGGTCATAAAGAATGCCACGCGCCAGCGCAATGGCATCGGCCTGACCGGTGAAGACAATGGCCTCTGCCTGTTCTGCTTCGGTAATCAGGCCA
The DNA here is from genome assembly GCF_000714555.1 of Thalassospira permensis NBRC 106175. Taxonomy (NCBI): domain Bacteria; kingdom Pseudomonadati; phylum Pseudomonadota; class Alphaproteobacteria; order Rhodospirillales; family Thalassospiraceae; genus Thalassospira; species Thalassospira permensis. Next base: position 10,481 of record NZ_AUNC01000019.1, read on the forward strand.
ACCGCGATGGTGGTGATGCCGGTTTCCGATTTGATGCGATCTGCAAAGGGGACCTGATAGTTCGGGCCAACGGGGATTTTCTGATCGATGTGAAGACCGCCAGATGACACATGGATAAAATCGCAACCGCGTTCCTTCAGGACACGGGCCAGTTCGACGCTTTGATCAATATCCCAGCCGCCTTCGACCCAATCAGAAGCCGAAATCCGAATGCCGACCGGTTTGGCTGGATCGAAAGCTGCGCGAACTGCATCATAAACCTCGATCACGATCCGCATACGATTTTCAAGCGATCCACCATAGTCGTCATCGCGTTTGTTGGAATGTGGTGAGAGGAATTGATGGAGCAGGTACCCGTGTGCCCCGTGAATTTCGATGGCATCAAGACCAAGTCGATCCGCGCGCTTGGCCGCATCGGCAAAGCCCTGAATGATTTCGCGGATGCGTGAGGTGTTGAGTGCCTCTGGTTCCGGGTCGCCTGCACGGAACGGAACAGCGGACGGGGCAACAACCTGCCAGCCATTTTCATGATCCGGTGCAATGGCGCCACCACCATCCCAAGGCTTTTCGCAGGATGCCTTACGCCCGGCATGGGCAAGCTGGATGGCAATTGGCATGTCGGAATGGCTGCGCACAGCGGCGAGGGTCTTGCCAAGGGCTGTTTCGGTTTCATCGTCCCATAGTCCAAGATCGCCATAGGTAATGCGGCCTTCGGGTTCAATCGCAGATGCCTCGATTATCAGAAGGCCGGCACCGGATTGGGCAAGATTGCCAAGATGCATGTCGTGCCATGCCGTGGCTTTACCGTTATCGGCGGAATATTGGCACATCGGCGCGATGACAATGCGGTTTTCCAGTTCAAGCTTGCCAAGGCAGAGCGGCGTAAAAAGGTGGCTCATGGAGGTGTCCTGTATCAGTGGGGGCAGGGGGACTGCCGACAATGACATGAAGCTAGTTGGAAATTGCAGTTCGCGCCATAGGGATCCTAGGCTTTTCCGTCTTGTGGAATGGTCGGTCAGATAAGGACACCGATGAGGGCGAGATAAGGAGCGAAAAAATTTTCAAAAAAATGCGTGCACCTACTTGCGGAAAAATGACCCTGATCTATTTGTTGAATCGAAGGGCCATGGTGGCCTTGTACGCGTCAGGGTTGCAGCATGTCTGGACCTGTGGCGCAAGAACTACCTGTCTGTTTAGGAGGGTAATTATGACTGGTCTTCAGACTGTAAATGGTACTGCTCGTCGTCTGGCTTCGCGTCCGGCATATGGTGATCCGTTTGGTGTTTTCGGACGTGATTTTGATCGTATGATCGGGTCAATCTTTGGACGTGACGGGCTTGTGAATTCAGCCGATACAAGTGGCAATGAAGCGCCGCAAAAGCTTTTGACCCCGCGTATCGATGTTCATGAGACCGATGACAATATCGAACTTTCCGCCGAACTTCCGGGTGTTGAACAGGGCGATGTTGATGTCTCGGTGCTTGAAGGTGTCCTGACGATTACAGGTGAAAAGAAATCAACCCGTGAAAGCAATGATAGTGTTCGCGTTGTCGAACGCACCTATGGCAGCTTCAAACGTTCATTCCGTCTGCCCGATACCGTCGATGCAGACAAGATTGCGGCATCGTTCAAGAACGGTGTCCTGACGCTCACTCTCCCTAAAGTAGCGGAAGTGAAGCCGGAGCCGCGCAAGATTGCGATTTCCGGGTAAGTTTTGCCTCAACCTTGATGAAGCACCTGAACGGGCGGAGAAATCCGCCCGTCTTTTTTGTCTGCGGTCGCATGGCGATGGTCAGTGAGCCGTGCAACAATCCATTGGCATTTCAAACACACCGGTTTTATCGAAGGCTTCGAGGGCGGCATGCCAAGGTGCAAGGTCGATACCCTGTCTGGCGATCCAGTCCGGGTTATAATAGGTGTCGCGATAGCGGTCACCGCCATCACACAGAAGGGTAACAACCGATCCGCTTTCGCCAGCCTTTTTCATCTGACTGATCAGTGACAGGGTGGCGATCAGGTTGGTGCCGGTCGACCCGCCGCAGCGACGGCCCATATGTTTTTCCAGATATTGCAGGGCGGCGAAGCTTCCGGCATCCGGTACGCGGATCATGTGATCGACGACGTTGGGGTTAAAACTTGGTTCAACGCGCGGGCGGCCGATGCCTTCGACACGTGATGCCTTTTGCCCGGTGATGTCACATTTGCCGGTTTCATAAGCGTCATAGAAAACCGAGTTTTCCGGATCGGCGACGCAAAGTTCGCATCCCATGCCAAGGATCTGTCCGTAACGGATATAGCGACCGATGGTAGAAGATGTTCCACCCGTACCGGCACCAACAACAATCCAGCGCGGAACAGGGTGGGGTTCGCGTTTGAGCTGGTCAAAGATGCTTTCGGCGATATTGTTGTTGCCCCGCCAGTCGGTTGCGCGTTCGGCATAGGTGAACTGGTCCATGTAATGGCCGCCCAGTTCCCGCGCCAGACGTTGGGATTCGGCATAAATCTGGCCGCTGTGTTCGACCAGATGGCTTTCGCCGCCATAAAAGGCGATCTGATCGATTTTCTGTTGCGATGTTGATTTGGGCATCACCGCAATAAATCGAAGCCCCAGAAGGCGGGCAAAATAGGCTTCGGACACGGCGGTGGAGCCGCTTGATGCCTCGATGATCGGGGTGTCTTTGGATATCCAGCCATTGCAAAGGCCATACAGGAACAATGAGCGCGCCAGGCGATGCTTCAGGCTGCCGGACGGATGGGTCGATTCATCCTTGAGGTAAAGCCCGATGCCATCAAGTGACGGCAGATCAAGACGGATCAGATGGGTGTCTGCAGACCGGTTGAAGTCGGCTTCGATGATGTTGATGGCATCAGCCACCCATTGGCGATCGTAGCTCATGAAAAGTCCTGTATTTCTGTTTGGCGCTGGTGACGCGATCGTTGAAGGTTTCTTCATGTAGGCGATTATTATACAGAAAACTACCGTAAATTTTGCGAATAAGCTTGCTAACACTTTTTTCAAAGCTAACCTCTAGAATAGAGTTTCGCGATTCTTCCATTTTATCCGGGTGATCTGGTTACCATGGCTAAAAACGACGACGATCCTTTTGCCAAACGTCACGCTGCATCTGAAATCGGGGCGGCGTATGATGTGCCGGTACGCGTATCGACCGTGATCGGCAAAAGCCAGATTCAGGTTGCACAATTGATGCGCCTGACCCGCGGTGCGGTTCTTGAACTGGATCGCAAAGTGGGGGAGCCGGTTGATATTTACGTCAATAACCGGTTGGTGGCACGTGGGGAACTCGTTGTCGTGGATGAAAACCTGGGTGTAACGATCACCGAAGTTGTTAAATCCGGCACCATTATCGAGACCCATCACTAAGAGATTTTCCAAAGAACTCGGCCATTTTGCAAACCACCGGATTGTTGGCAGCCGGTGGTTTTTATTTTTCCCGATGTTGGTTGGAACCGGTGTTGCTGTCTGTGCGTTCTGGAACAAATGCCGATACTGCCTTTAACCTGCCATTTTGTGGTCAAAGGCTGTGTCTTATGTCCCGCTTTTACGCACAACGAGGACAATCTCATGATCAATATTCTGACATCCGGGTTGCTGGCCTTGATCGGACTGGCACTTGGTGCCGGGGGCGTCTGGCTTATTTTGCTGGATGGTAGCTGGTATTATGCATTTGCCGGATTGGCATTTCTGATTGCCGCGGCTCTTTCATTCGCAAAACGACCTGTCGTTTTACCGTTTTACGCACTTTTCATGATCGCAAGCCTTGGCTGGGCCGTTTGGGAAGTCGGGTTTGACTGGTGGCAGTTGGGACCGCGCGGTGGTTTGATTGTCTTGATCGGCCTTTGGCTTGCCATGCCTGCCTATCGCAAGACGCTTCTGGTCGGACAGCCAGTGCCGGAAGTCAAACCAACACGTTCGTTCGTGCTGGAGGGCAGCCTTGTCCTGGCGATTGTTGTTGCGGTGTATTCGATGATGAATAACCCCCATGCAATCGAGGGCCAGTTAAACGACAGCCCGGTTGTTTCCAATCCTGACCTGGGCGGCGATGTTCCGGCAGGTGATTGGCATCAATATGGACGGACACCGTTCGGGCAACGTTATTCGCCTCTTGATCAGATCAACACCGATAATGTTGCGACACTTGAACAGGCGTGGGTTTTTCAGACCGGCGATGTCAGGCGGTCCGAAGACGTGCCTGAAACGACCTATCAGGTGACCCCCCTTAAGATCAATGACACGCTTTATCTGTGTACGCCGCATAGCTGGGCAATGGCGATTGATGCCAAAACCGGGCAGGAAAAATGGCGGTTTGATCCGGAAGTTCCCGATAATACCGACCGGCAGCACCAAACCTGCCGAGGGGTGACATTCTATCAGGATACCGCGATGTCAGCAGATGCATCGTGTGCCGCACGGGTGTATCTGCCGACGTCGGATGCGCGACTGATTGCCCTTGATGCTAATAACGGCGAGATTTGCGCCGACTTTGGTGATCAGGGAACCGTCCATCTGGAAGAGGGCATGCCCTACAACCCGGCCGGATATTATTATTCTACCTCGCCGCCGGTTGTTGCTGATGGCAAGATCATTATTGGCGGCGCGGTGAATGACAATTATTCGACCAAATCCCAGTCGGGTGTCATTCGTGCCTATGACGTCAATAGCGGTGAGCTGGTGTGGAACTGGGATTCTGGCAATCCGGAACAGACCGAACCGATCCCCGAAGGTCAGACCTATACCGCGAATTCACCCAATAGCTGGTCAGTGTCGAGCGCAGATGAGGAGCTCGGCATGATCTATGTGCCGCTGGGCAACAAGGTGCCCGATCAATTGGGTATGGGGCGTAGTGAAGAGGTTGAAACCTATTCATCATCCATCGTTGCGCTTAGCCTTGAAACCGGACAGGTCCAGTGGGTGCGCCAGACGGTGCATCACGACCTTTGGGATATGGATGTTCCGGCCCAGCCCGCGTTGCTCGATATCACCACATCCGATGGTGAAAATGTCCCGGCACTTGTCGGACCGACCAAGCAGGGTGATATCTATGTCCTTGATCGCCGAACGGGCGAACCGATCATTCCGGTTAGGGAAGTTCCCGCACCTGGCGGTGCGATCCCGGAGGATTTCACGGCGCCGACACAGCCGGTATCGGACCTGACCTTCATGCCCGAACCGCTGACGGAAAAGGACATGTGGGGCATTACACTGTTTGATCAGCTGGCATGTCGCATTCAGTTCCATCAGTTGAAATATGAAGGCCGTTACACCCCGCCTTCTTTGGAAGGGACGCTGGTTTATCCCGGTAATTTCGGCACATTCAATTGGGGCAGTGTGGCGATTGATCCCGAAAAACAGATCATGTTCGGCATGCCGACATATCTTGCTTTCACATCGCAATTGATCCCACGCGACGAAGTGCCGCCGCGCGGTACGGAAAAAGCCAGCGAGATGGGGATCAACCGCAATGAAGGCGCGCCTTATGCAGTCAATATGGGGCCATTCCTGTCACCAGTTGGCGTACCGTGCCAGGCTCCGCCATGGGGCTATGTCGCGGGGGCGGACCTTCGCACTGGCGAGGTTGTTTACAAGCATAAAAACGGTACGGTTGAGGACATGACACCCCTGCCATTACCGTTCGAGCTTGGTGTGCCAGGCATCGGTGGTCCGATCATCACCAAGGGTGGTGTGGCGTTCCTTGGTGCGGCGGTTGATAACTACTTCCGTGCCTATGACGTCACCACGGGCAAACAGCTTTGGGAGGCGCGGCTGCCTGCTGGTGGGCAGTCAACGCCGATGACCTACACCACCGATGACGGCACACAATATGTGCTGATCGTTGCTGGTGGGCACGGTTCCATCGGAACCAAGGCCGGTGATTACGTGGTGGCCTATAAACTGCCCTAAGCACGTTTCGAATATCTGTAAAAAGCGTCCGGTTTGTCCGGGCGCTTTTTGTTTGGGACAATTCAAATCGGGAATCGCAACTGGCGTTTTGCGAATTTGTAGGATGCTGATCACCCCAAACTCAACCTTTGGGATCAAGCTGTTCGCAAAAATTTTGCTGATCTTTTGCTTGACCGCAGGGGGAGTAAAAAATGCCTTTGCCGCGAATCATTGGATATCCGGGATTGTAACGGAACTGATACAATCAATTGACGATTTTTTATTCATTCCCACTACATATTGTGTTTTCAATCCGGCTTTGAGCAGGCATAACCATTTTCAAACGGGCATTGGAAACGGCTATTTTTCATGATCTGGCAGGCCGTCAACCGGGGCCGGATCAGGCAAACGCCGTTTGATGAAGATAACAAACAGGAAGCGGATCGCCGCCAACGTGCGACCGTTCAGGTAAGGGGACTACAAGCATGAAGATGCTGGATGTGGTGCAGCACGAAAAAGGTGCGCGCGTTATTGTTGATCGTTCGCGCGATGCATTGCTGACTGACTTTGGCAAGGCGGTTTTGAATGACCGTTATCTGATGCCGGGCGAAAGCTATCAGGATCTGTTTGCGCGCGTTGCCAGCTACTATGGTGACAACGAAGCGCATGCGCAGCGTCTTTATGATTATATTTCCAAGCTCTGGTTCATGCCCGCCACTCCGATCCTGTCGAATGGCGGGACCACGCGAGGCTTGCCGATTTCCTGCTTCCTGAACGAGGCAGACGATAATCTTGGCGGTATTGTGGATATCTGGACAGAGAATGTCTGGCTTGCGGCACGTGGCGGCGGAATCGGTTCGTATTGGGGCAATCTGCGTTCGATTGGCGAGAAGGTCGGCAAGAACGGTAAAACATCGGGCGTGGTGCCGTTTATCCGTGTGATGGACAGCTTGACACTGGCGATCAGTCAGGGATCGTTGCGCCGCGGATCGGCCGCGGTTTATATGCCAGTCAGCCATCCAGAGATCGAAGAGTTTTCCGAGATGCGCCGCCCGACCGGTGGTGACCCGAACCGCAAGACGCCGAACCTGCATCAGGGCGTTGCGATTTCGGATGCCTTCATGCGTGCGGTCGAAAATGATGAAGAATGGGCGCTGACATCCCCAAAAGACGGGCATGTTGTCCGCAAAATCAGCGCGCGTTCATTGTGGATACGTTTGCTGACATCGCGCGTTGAAACAGGCGAGCCCTATATGCTGTTCATCGACACCGTGAACCGTGCGGTGCCGGAACACCACAAGCTGGCCGGGCTTAGTGTCAAGACGTCGAACCTGTGTTCGGAAATCACGTTGCCGACCGGCAAGGATCATCTGGGCGGGGATCGTACTGCTGTTTGCTGCCTGTCGTCGCTGAACCTTGAACATTATCTGACCTGGAAGGATGACACGCAGTTCATCGAAGATATTCTGCGTTTCCTTGATAACGTGCTTCAGGACTTTATCGATCATGCGCCCGATACCATGGCGCGTGCGAAATATTCCGCGATGCGTGAACGTTCGGTTGGTCTTGGAGTGATGGGCTTCCATTCCTTCCTTCAGGCGCAGAAAGTGCCGCTTGAAGGGGTGATGAGCAAAGTCTGGAACAAGCAGATTTTTGATCACTTGAAAAAGCATGCCGATGCTGCGTCCGAGAAGTTGGCGGAAGAACGCGGTTCGTGCCCGGATGCGGCCGAATACGGCATCAAAACCCGTTTCTCGAACAAAACCGCGATTGCGCCGACCGCATCGATTTCGATCATTTGCGGCGGTGCTTCGCCGGGAATCGAGCCGATGGCGGCGAACTCCTACACCCACAAGACGCTTTCGGGCTCGTTTAACGTGCGTAACAAGTATCTTGCCGAGGTTCTGGAAGAAAAAGGCCGGAATACTGAGGATGTCTGGACATCCATCACGGTGCATGAAGGATCGGTTCAGCATCTTGATTTCCTGTCTGATCTGGAAAAGGACATTTTCAAGACTGCGTTCGAGCTGGATCAGCGCTGGCTGATCGAACTTGCCGGTGATCGCACGCCGATGATTGATCAGGCACAGTCACTGAACATCTTCCTGGCGTCGAATGTTCATAAACGTGACCTGCATCAGATCCATTTCCAGGCATGGAAAAAGGGGGTCAAAAGCCTTTATTACTGCCGGTCGAAATCGATCCAGCGGGCCGAGGTGGTTGCGAACATTCCGGGGCGTGCGAAGTCGAATGATCACGATATGCCAAGTCCGGAAAGCTCGTTTGAAATCCCGGCACTGGTTGCGGCCGCCGCCGCACAGGCAGCCAGCGAACCTGACTATGATGAATGTCTCGCCTGCCAGTAAGGCGGCTTGAGTACACAGAAATTTTGCGAGAAGTGACGATATGTCTGACGATAAAGTAATTGATCTTCTGACGGAAAACCCGGTCTACAAGCCGTTCCGTTATCCTTGGGCCTATGAGGCGTGGTTGACCCAGCAGCAAATTCACTGGCTGCCGGAAGAAGTGCCGCTGGCCGATGACGTCAAGGATTGGAACCACACGATTTCCGATGCCGAGCGCAACCTGCTCACGCAGATTTTCCGCTTTTTCACTCAGTCGGATATCGAGGTCAATAACTGCTATATGCGCCATTATACGCGCGTATTCAAACCAACCGAAGTCCAGATGATGCTGGCGGCATTTTCCAACATGGAAACCATCCATGTAGCCGCCTATTCGCACCTTCTTGATACCATTGGCATGCCCGAAGCCGAGTATGAGGCCTTCTTCCAGTACAAGGAAATGAAGGACAAATACGACTATATGCAAATCTGGGGCATTGGTCCGGAAGACGAGTATACCGACGAGCATGGCGACCTGCGTTTAACCACACAGGGCAAGCGGAACATCGCCAAGACGCTTGCGGTGTTTGGTGCCTTTACCGAAGGTTTGCAGCTGTTTGCCTCATTTGCGATGCTGATGAATTTCCCTCGCTTTAACAAGATGAAGGGCATGGGGCAGATCGTCACATGGTCTGTGCGCGATGAAAGCCTGCATTGCGAAAGCATCATCCGCCTGTTTAGGACATTCTGCAAAGAGAACCCGGAAATCTGGGATGACGAAATGCGCAGCGACCTGATCGAGGCCTGCAAAACCATCGTCAGTCACGAAGATGCGTTTATCGATCTGTCCTTCGAAGCCGGTGCGGTGCAGGGCCTGACAGCGGAAGATATAAAGAAATACATCCGCTATATCGCTGATCGCCGCCTTAGCCAGCTTGGTCTTGAGGAGCAATACGGGATTGAACAGAACCCGTTGCCATGGATGGATGCGATGCTGAATGCGGTCGAGCACACCAACTTCTTTGAAAACCGCGCGACGGAATATTCAAAAGCCGCAACGCGCGGTACTTGGGACGAAGCATTTTCCTGATCCCGTTTGAGGAACGAATATCATGCAAAAGGCCGCCTTCGGGTGGCCTTTTGTGTTCTGGTTCAGGGAATAGCCAATTCCTGTAGCCGTTTGTCAACACGTCTGATTTCTTCAAGGCGCAGCTTTGGTTCAAGATTGGTAATTGCCGTTGCCGGATCCATTTCAAGTTCGACACCGGGAGGCAGGGGGCGTGGGCCAAGGGCTGAACGGCGCAGCCAGTAATAGGCATCAGCATAATCCTGTTCTATACCCCAGCCGCGTTCCAGCATCGCGCCGAGCATGAATTGGGCGGCATGCATGCCTTTTTCGGCGGCGATCCTGTAATAATGGGCGGCTTCAACATAGTTTTGTTCCGCTCCACGCCCGTGAAAATACTGTTCGCCAATCAGAAAGGCGGCATCGGTATTGTTCCCGTTGGCATGAAGAGCGCGTTTAAAGAATTCTGTGGCGCGGAACTGGTCATAGCGCAGCCCCCAGCCATTGAAATACATCAGCCCAAGGTAATAGATTGCATTTGCATGATTAGAGCGTGCTGCAAGGGCAAACCAATCTGCCGCCTGTCGGTAGTCCTGTGGTCCGGCAAGACCGCGATAGTAAAGCAGGCCAAGCGCATATTGCGCACGTGGATCGTCTTCCTGTGCGGCAACGCGCCACTGTGCGCGGGCCATTTCATAATTCCCCGCCTGATAGGCCTTGTAACCACTGGTGTAGTCGGCCTGTGCCGGTGGAGCATGAAACGTATATGCCGCCAGAACAAGAAAACCACACAGGATGGTGCGATTGCCGCGATTGGGCGAGAAGAAAGCAAGTATGGAAAGGGGCAAAAGGCGAAACCGATCTTTAACGGGATTTGAACAGCGGGACGACTTTGCGTGCACGTTTTTCAACGGCATCAAGAACGTTCTGGATTTCCGAGCTTTGTTTTATTTTTTCACCGCTGTGAAGTGCTACGAAATGCCCGGCATTCTTGTGATCCGCACCAAGTTTGATGACGGTGAAGATGGCTGTTTCGTGTGAGGAGCGGAAGATGGAGAACATGGCCATGCCATCAAGGTGATCAATGGCATAGTCGCGCCATGCACCACTTGCGACTTGTCTGGAATAAGTATTCATGAGCTGCATCAATTCAGTCCGGTCGAAATGCACAAAGCTTTTGGCTTTGCGGTATTGAGCCAGATTGAACAATGTACCCATGTCTTTCTCCGGACGTAATTTCAAAAGGCCGGGGTAGAGCGTTTATGACGCTCTGATGACACGGTAGCGCGGTTTATCCGCAGCCTCAAGTTTGAAAGGGCCGGGATATAAAAATTTTTACAAATATATGTGAGATTTCAGTTGGTTGAGGTGATTACAGGCTGCGTGATCGTGTTGGCGGCCAGTCAACGGTTTGTGCGCCAGTATTATAAGGATCGGGTGTACGATAGCAACTAACCGCCGCCAATGTGCGATAGCAATAAAGTGGCGTTTCCGGAACCGGATCCTTTTTGCAGTATGATTTACCATCAATCTTTCGGATTGTAGAACAGTCCCGGCCCGTTGAAAGGGAAACGACGTGGTCAATCAGGGTTTTGTCAGTGTTGATGATGCTGACGACATCAAGCGCCACATACCATTGCGAAGCTGTTAACGCCGAGGTTCCAGTAATGTCTTCTACTGCACTATCCATGCCCCCGCATCCTGAAACGCTTGCAGCAAGCAGCGTTGCGAATAATCCAGCCAGAACGCGCTGACGGATTATTCGTTTCGCCTCTTGTCGGCTTTGGGCCTTGTGCAAGCTTTTCATCCTGATCTCCGTGCATCGACCGGTCAGTATTTGCCCGGTAGCGATTAAAATTCCGTTTCCCGAATTTACAAATGCAATCCATGTGCCGTTTTGGGTGAAGCAGATACTGTTTTTGATGTTGGGACGGATTGGCCACATTTCAGCCGGGTTTGGCAATTAACCGGACGGCAGATTATGATTTTAGCGGCAGATTTTCGTTCGGGTTAAGGTCTGGTCCTGCATCGCAGGCGGCAATTCTTTCCTTTGATGGTTGTTCACTGGATCAAAAACAACGTGATGGGGGGGCAGTTTTGCGCGTGAAATACAGCATTGCGGGATTTAATTGCGATATTGGCGGCTCCTGATGTGCAGCGGACTTGACCCCTTGCGTACTGGCGCGTTAAATCCTTGCCGGAATTAATTCTGACAAGCGGGCAGGTTGCCCGCTTTCTTTTGATCGGATTGGAGCGGTTTTCGTGGTTGATATTTTCCAGGAAGTCGAAGAAGACCTCAAGCGCGAGCGCAATGAAGCGCTGTGGCGCAAATACGGCAAATACATCGTGGGTGTGGCGGCCGTGATCGTGCTGGGTGTTGCCGGACGTGAAGGCTGGAAAAGCTACGAGGAAAATTCGCGCATCGAAAACGGCACGCGCATGGCAAATGCCATTGAACTGGCACAGGCTGGTGAAGAAAAGCAGGATGCGGCACTGGGTGCGCTTGATGCGATCATTGCCGATGGCGATGCCGGTTTTGTCGCCCTTGGTCATTTCCAGAAGGCGGCAATTTATCTTCGCGCCGGGGCGAAAGATTCCGCCGTCGCCGAGCTTGAGGCAATTGCGGGTAACAGCGACGTCGAAAAGATCTATCGCGATCTTGCCGTGGTTCAGATTGCGATGAACAACGCCGACGCATCAAATGCCAAGGATTTGATTTCGCGTTTGGAACCGATCGCTGTGCCTGAAAATCCCTGGTACTACTCGGCACGTGAAATGATCGCGATGCTTCATATCGCAGCAGGCGAGGTAGAGGCAGCAAAGCCGCTGCTGACCGAGATTGCCGATGACAGCGAAGCACCGTCAGGTATGCGCGCCCGCGCAAGTGAAATTCTGAAAGCCGTTGGCGCCTGATTGGCGGGAATGGCACAGGCAACCTGTTCACAGGGACTGGATCAGAGGATATGGTTTTGAGACCACGCAACATTAAATCCCTTTTGTGCGTCATGGGCATGTCGGTTGCCGTTTCTGCATGCTCAAGCTGGCTTGGAGAATCCGAAGATCCGCCGCTTCCGGGTGAACGCCTTGCGGTTCTTTCGCTTGAAAGCACGGTTCAGCCGGATGCCGAATTGAGCGATCAACGCGTGATCCTGCCGGAACCGGAGCCGATGGAAGACTGGCCGCAGAACGGTGGTCTGCCAAGTCATGCCCTGCATCATGTCGGTCTGGACAACGATGTGCTGCGTCAGGATTGGTCTGTTGGTATCGGCGAAGGATCGATGGATGACAATCTTCTGCTCAATCAGGCGATTGTAGCGCGGGGTGTGGTGTTTACAATTGATGCCGACGCCGTCGTTCGTGCGTTCAGTGCCAAATCGGGCAAGCGTATCTGGTCGCTTGAACTGGCGAAGGACGAGGACGAAGACAGCACGCTTCTGGGGGGCGGTCTTGCCTATGAAAACGGTATTTTGTACGCGACGACCGGCTTTGCCGAGGTAATCGCGATTGATGCTCCCAGTGCAACCGTGATGTGGCGCTCACAGGTAACCGCCCCGATGCGCGGCGCGCCGACGGTTCGTGGCGGGCGCGTGTTCGTTGTGACGGTTGATAACCAGACTGTCGCACTGAACGCTATGACCGGCGAGACACTTTGGAGCCATCGCGGCGCATCTGAAGGTGCTTCCTTTATCGGTGGTGCAAGCCCGGCGGTTGACCAAGGGGTTGTTATTTCGGCTTACACGACCGGTGAAATGTACGCGCTTCGTGTTGAAAACGGTCAGGTGATCTGGTCCGATGCGCTGGCATCGGCGGGGCGCACCGATGCGGTTTCGGCGATTGCCGATATTCGAGGTCTTCCGGTGATTGACAATAATCTGGTGATCGCCACCAGTAATGCCGGTTTGACTGTTGCGATTGACCTTCGCACCGGGTACCGCGTCTGGGAACTGGAAGCCGGAGGCATCCAGTCGCCGTGGGTTGCGGGCGATTATGTTTTCATCCTTACCAACACAAATGACCTGATAGCCTTGCGTCGAGACACCGGACAGGTTAAATGGGTGACTGCTTTGCCGCGTTTTGTCGATCCCGAAGATCAGGAAGGCCCGATGGTATGGACCGGTCCGGTCCTGGTTGGTGACCGGTTGATCGTCGGAAACGAGCAGGGCGAAATCATGACTGTTTCCCCGTATAGTGGCGAGATCATTGGCAAGGATGAAGTTTCCGGCCCGATCACCTTGCCGCCGTCTGTTGCGGGTGACAGTCTTTACTTCCTGACTGCGGATGCCGATCTAATCGCGTATCGCTAACAGGTAGAACACAGTTTTTGCGAAAGATCCGATCTTTTGCCTGATATGCGCGTGCGCCGGAACGGGGTAAACTGCCCCTCGGCGCACATCGCCGTTTTATAACAATGAGTCTGAAAGTCAGATGTCGCTGAAAGTAGCCATTATCGGTCGCCCCAATGTCGGGAAGTCGACCTTGTTTAACCGTCTGGTCGGCAAGAAGCTGGCGCTGGTTGATGACCAGCCGGGCGTCACGCGTGATCGCCGCTATGGCAGGGCGCGTCTTGGACATATGGGTTTCGATATTATCGATACCGCCGGTCTGGAAGAGGCATTTGACGATTCAATCGAAGGTAAAATGCGCCAGCAAAGCGAAATGGCCTTTGAAGAATGTGATATTGCGTTTTTCCTGATCGATGCGCGTGCGGGCCTGACCCCGCTTGACAATCACTTTGCTGACTGGCTGCGCAAACGCAAGAAGCCGGTTTATGTGATTGCCAACAAGCACGAGGGCAGGGATCAGGATGCAGGTCTGTACGAGGCTTATGGCCTTGGTCTTGGCGATGTTGCGCCGATTTCAGCCGAGCATGGCCTTGGCATGGAATTGCTGATAGATATCATGCGCCCCCATTGGGAAGAATATCGCGACAAGCAGCGCAAGGCGCGCAAGGAAGGTGATATTGCTGCCATCGATGACGATTTCGAAGATGACGAGATGGACGAGGACGATGGTTCTTTCCCGTCCTTTGAAATCGAATATGACGAAGACGATGAAGGCGAGGAAGAAGTTGTTCGCAAGGACAATTCGAAAATCCAGCTTGCGATTGTCGGCCGTCCAAATGTGGGTAAATCAACCCTTCTGAACCAGCTTTTGGGTGAAAACCGGGTAATGACCGGTCCGCAGGCTGGTTTGACCCGTGACTCGATTGCCGTTGACTGGTCCTATGAAGGCCGTCCGATCCGTCTGGTCGATACCGCCGGAATGCGCCGCAAGAAGAAGATTGATGATCGGGTTGAAAAGCTGTCTGTGACCGATACCTTGCGCGTGATCCGCTATGCGCAGGTGGTTGTCATTATGCTCGATGCGACCAATACGCTTGATAAGCAGGACCTGACGATTGCGCGTATGGTCCTGGAAGAAGGTCGTGCGCTTATCATTGCGGTGAACAAGTGGGACGCGGTCAAAGACAAATCCGGTGTGATGTCGGCGTTGCGCGACAAGCTTGATACGTCCTTTGCACAGGCCAAGGGTATTCCGATCCTGACATTCTCGGCCCTTACCGGTCGCGGGACAGATACTTTGATGCCGACAGTCCTTGATATCTATGATATCTGGAGCCGCCGTATTCCGACCTCGCAGCTGAACCGCTGGCTTGAAGCCATTACCGAACGCCATCTGCCGCCGGTTATTTCCGGCCGTCGTATCCGTCTGCGGTATATGACCCAGGCGAAATCGCGTCCACCAAGCTTCTTTATCAACTGCTCCAAGGCCGCCGAGCTGCCCGAAAGCTATACGCGCTACCTGATTAATGGTCTGCGCGAGGATTTCGACATGCCGGGTGTTCCGATCCGCATTTATCTGCGTAGCAGTGACAACCCCTATGGCAACAAGAAGAAAAAACGATAGGGCCTGAGTGCAGAAGCATCAACGGGGGCAGGAATGCCTCCGTTTTTATTTGGCAGGCTCTAAAAGACGGTCAATGAAATCGGCAGCATTGTCTGACTGCCAGTCGACCAACCCGGTTACATAGCCAAGAATACGGCCATCACGATCAAGGGCATATGTGATCGGCAGACCATAAAGGGCAAACTCGGCATTCTTTGGATTGTCACGGTTGCTATAAGCGGTTTCGCCGTTCGGATCGACGAAAAGAACAAGATTTTCAAGGCCCAAACGGCGGTAAAAGGGAATGGCAGCCAACAACCCGTCTTCGTCTATCGAGACCGGAATGATGACAAGGTCATCATTGGAATGGTCATAGGCCAACTGATCAAGCGACGGCATTTCAGCCATACAGGGCAGGCACCAGCTGGCCCAGAAATTTACCAGAACCACCTTGCCGCGATAGGCGCCGATATCGGTCGGGTGATTTCGCCGGTCATAAAAGCGGGTGTTGCGCGCAATCCGTTTTGGATCAAGTTCGACAAACTGGCTGCTTTCGCCAATCAGCGACAGGGGTGACGTTTCAGCCCCCCCGATGGCAGGTGCCGTGATAGTAAATATTACAGAAACGATGAGGCAGCGCAAAAATCGCATCGGGTATCCGTGGCATGATCAAACCGGATGTTCCGACTAACCGTTGATGTTGGCAAAGACAAGACAGAGCCGATCAATCCGTTGTGATCAATACCGGGTGATCGGCCCTGTTGCAGGTATTTGTAATCCTTATGCAAATAATGGCGGGTTTAGTCGGGCGAAGTCTTCCTGGATGTAATAAGGGTAATGCGGGTAGGGTGGTTGCCTTTTGCTGACGGCATCAAGGCGGGCGATTTGTTCGCTGGAAAGGGACCAGCCAACCGCACCCAGATTGTCGCGCAATTGCTGTTCATTGCGTGCCCCGATAATCACAGATGCCACCGTAGGGCGGTGCAGCAGCCAGTTGATGGCAATCTGTGGGACGGTTTTGCCGGTTTCGGCACTTAGTTCCTCAAGCACATCGACAATGTCATAGAGATGGTCTTCATCAACCGGCGGGCCGAATTGTGCGGTTTCATGCAGGCGGCTGCCATCAGGGATCGGCGTGCCGCGGCGGATTTTACCGGTCAACCGGCCCCAGCCCAAGGGGCTCCAGACCAGTGCGCCAAGTCCCTGATCCTGCGCCAGCGGCATCAGGTCCCATTCGTAATCGCGCCCGACCAGTGAATAGTAAACCTGATGGGCGACATAGCGGCTGTAACCAAGGTGATCAGATACGGCGAGTGATTTCATGATCTGCCACCCGGCAAAATTTGAAACGCCGATATAACGCAGCTTCCCGGCGCGTAAGAGGTCATCCAGCGTTGACAGGACTTCCTCGACCGGGGTAAAGGCGTCAAAGGCGTGAAGTTGCAGCAGATCAATGTAATCGGTCCCCAATCGTTTCAGGGCGGCATCGGTTGCCATGATCAGGCGGTGGCGCGAGGTGCCAAAGTCATTCGGGCCATCGCCAACCGGCAAGGCCAGTTTGGTCGACAGTATGATTTTGTCGCGGCGTCCTTTGATGGCTTCACCCAGAACCTGTTCGGACGCACCGTCGGAATAGACGTCGGCACTGTCGAACATGTTCAAGCCTGCTTCCAGGCTGATATCGATCATGCGGCTGGCTTCGCGGGCGTCAATTGTACCCCATGCACCGAACAGGGGGCCCTGGCCGCCAAAGGTACCTGCACCAAAGCTGAGTGCCGGGACACGCAAACCGGAATTCCCCAATTGTCTGTATTCCATTGTTTTCTCCGTCACTGGAAATGGTTCATGGGGGGAATATGGACAAAGGATTTATTTTCAACTAGTAGTATCTTAAGAAGAAGATTTGTGAGTTGAATTCACTGTGGCGCGACTTGAAACCAACCGATCCGGCGAGATGGAAGTCTTCGTGCGTGTTGTTGAACGCGGCGGGTTTTCTGCTGCGGCACGTGATTTCAACATGACACCATCCGCCGTCAGCAAGCTTGTCGGTCGTTTGGAAGACCGGCTGGGTACGCGATTGTTTAACCGGTCGACCCGCAAGCTGCATCTGACATCCGAAGGGCAGCGGTTTTATGAACGCGCACTTGATATCATTGCGGATATTAATGAGGCAGAACAGGAAGTCGCAACCGCAATGGCACCGCGCGGGCGGTTGTGCGTAACGGCCAACGTGCCTGTCGGGTTGCATCGTCTTTTACCGTTGGTGCCGCTGTTTCGGGAACGGTATCCCGATATCACGCTGGACGTGACAGTCAGCGACAAGGTGATGGACCTGTATGAGGAACGTGCCGATGTGGCGATCCGAAGTGGTCCGTTACAGTCATCCGGACTGATTGCGCGCAAGCTTGGGCAATGCCGGATGGCAATTGCCGCCTCCCCGTCATATCTTGAAAAACACGGACGACCAACGACCGTGGATGCGCTGCAAAGCCATACATTGATCGGATACAATTTTCAGCGTGTTCTTCCTGACTGGCCGTTTCGGGTAAACGGGCAGGACGTTTCGGTAACCCCGGGTGGTGTGTTTGACGTTGCGGATGCCGAAAGTGCGCGTCAGTTGGCCCTTGCAGGGGGCGGTATCGTGCGGCTCGCAAGGTTCCACATCAATGCGGAAGTCGCGGATGGCAGGCTTGAGGTTTTACTGGATGAATTTTATCCCGGCGGCGGTGTCGATATTAACGCCGTTTATATTGGCGGGCGAGGGCATTTACCCGCCCGTGTTCGAGCATTTTTGGATTTCTGCGCCGAAAACATCCGTCTGAATTGAAAAAACACGCGTTGATTATTGCGGTGAACAAGTGGGGCGCGTTGCAGGACAAGGCCGATGAGATGTCGGTGCTCCTTTTCGCACATGGGGTCGTGCAAAACGGTTTGCAGTTTCGTTGATACGCTTGTCTCGTGGCATAGGCTTCTTTACAGTCGCAACGCTGCACCGTTTGGAGCCAAGCAAGCAACCTAAGGACTTTATATGCACCAGCATTTTTCTTTTACTCGCCCTTTGGGGCTATCCTTTGCCGTTGGAATCGCATTGGCGGTAGGATTTTCGGGTTTCGGTGTGGTTTGGGCGCAGAATGACACCAACGCCGGCGCTGCTAATATTGTTTATCCGGAAATGGATGCCCTGCGAGGTAAAAAGCTGTTTGCCGAGCGTGGTTGTGTTGTTTGCCACGCCGTGAATAATGTCGGCGGAGATATCGGACCGGGGTTTGATGCCAGCAATATCGATCAGTCATTAAACCCGTTCGATTTTTTTGCGCGGATGTGGCATGGCGCGGATGAGATGCTGCATTTGCAGCGCGCTGATCTTGGCTATCAGATTGATTTCAACGGTCAGGATCTGGCCGATATCTATGCTTTCGCGCATGACAGAGAGGCACAGGAAAGCTTCACCGAGGATGATCTGAGCGACCGTATTCGTGAGATCATCGATAATGGTCCGTCGGTCACATTTGAATAGTAAGTCCCCGGATTACGCAAATACCAAAAAGGCCGGACATATGCCCGGCCTTCGTCATTTCAGGTCACTTTGGCTTAGTATGCGTTGACGGCCTCGGCATGTTTTGTGCAATCGGTTGCGGCCAGATCGACAAACACATCGGTGATGCTTTCAGCTGTCGGAAGGGTTTCCGGGTCTTCACCCGGATAGGCCTCTGCGCGCATCTTTGTGCGGATGCGGCCCGGATTGACCAGATTAACACGCAGGGGCGTTTCTTCGACTTCCTGGGCATAGGACAGCACCAGACTTTCCAGCGCGGCCTTGGTCGACGCATAAAGGCCCCAGAAAGCACGTCCCTTGAACGAGGCATTCGAGGTCACAAAGATCGCTCTACCGGCATCGGAAAGACGCAGAAGTTTATCGACACTGCGGATCAGGCGAAAATTCGCCGTGACATTCGTCGCATAAGTGTTTTCAAAAACCTGTGTATCGATATGGCCGACCGGGGCAAGTTCCCCCAGAAGACCGGCATTGCCAACGACGATATCAAGCTTGCCAAAGCGTTCATAGATCGATGCTCCCATGGCATCGATCTTTTCATACATGGTCAAATCCATGGGCAGCAAAACAAGTTTGCCGCCATCAGCCCGGATTTCATCATCAAGTTCTTCGAGCGCACCGACATTACGACCCAGCGCAATAACAGTGGCACCTTCGGCAGCAAAACGTTTTGCGACCGCGCGACCGATCCCGTGCGAGGCCCCTGTGATCAGGGCAACGCGGCCTTCAAGGCGCTTAGCATCACTCATGCGGACTGCCTTTCGACAAGCTGGCTAAGTTTGCGGTCCTTGTTTTCGGCCTGATGATCGACCAGACGGATCGGATAATCACCGGTGAAGCAGGCATCGCAGAAGGCCGGACTGTCATTGTCGCGTCCCGTGAGACCGGCTGCGCGATAAAGGCCGTCAATGGTGACAAAGGCAAGGCTGTCGACACCAATGATCTTTGCCATGCTTTCGATGTCGTGATTGGCCGCCATCAGTTTTTCCTTCGACGGTGTATCAACTCCATAGAAGCACGGATTGGTGGTCGGCGGGCTTGCGATGCGCATATGCACTTCGGCAGCACCAGCCTGACGGACCAGATCGACAATCTTGGTCGAGGTGGTACCGCGAACAATGGAATCGTCGACCAGAATAACGCGTTTGCCCTTAAGCTTGCCGGGGTTGGCGTTGTGTTTCAGCTTCACGCCAAGGTGGCGGATCTGATCGGTCGGCTCGATGAAGGTACGACCGACATAGTGGTTGCGGATGATGCCCAGTTCGAACGGGACGCCACTTGCCTCGGCATAGCCAAGCGCGGACGGGACACCTGAATCGGGGATCGGTACGACCACATCGGCATCAACACCGGATTCCAGTGCCAGTTCGCGACCGATATTTTTGCGCACGTCATAAACGCTTGTGCCTTCGACGATGCTGTCGGGGCGGGCGAAATAGACATGTTCGAAAATGCAGAAACGCGATTTGACCGGTTTGAACGGCTTGATCGATTTGAGGCCGTCATCCGTGATTTCAACGATTTCGCCCGGTTCGACGTCGCGAATGAATTCCGCGCCAACGATATCAAGGCCAACCGTTTCCGATGACAGAATATAGCTGTCATTCAGCTTGCCCAGAAC
Organism: Thalassospira permensis NBRC 106175; assembly: GCF_000714555.1. NCBI lineage: Bacteria > Pseudomonadati > Pseudomonadota > Alphaproteobacteria > Rhodospirillales > Thalassospiraceae > Thalassospira > Thalassospira permensis. Next base: position 30,854 of record NZ_AUNC01000019.1, read on the forward strand.
CAGCGGACGTACACCCAAGGGATCACGTACACCGATCAGCTTTTTCTGGGTCATGACCACAAGGCTGTATGCGCCTTCGACCTGACGAATGGCATCAATCAGGCGATCCACGATTTTTTCATACAGGCTGGTTGCGATCAGATGAATGAATGTTTCGGTATCCGAGGTCGACTGGAAGATCGAACCACGTTTTACAAGACGCTCCCGCACGGCAAGTGCGTTGGTCAGGTTTCCGTTATGGGCAATCGCCAGACCGCCGAATTCGAAATCTGCAAAGAGTGGCTGCACGTTGCGAAGGCCTTTGCCCCCGGCCGTGGAATAGCGCACATGGCCGATGGCACGGTGGCCTTGCAGGCTTTTTATTACGTCTTCAGAACCGAAGATATCGCCGACCTGACCGGATGCCCGGTGCGCAGGGAAATCTTCGCCGTCATAGGAAACGATGCCGGCGGCTTCCTGTCCGCGATGCTGAAGCGCATGCAGGCCAAGGGCCGTCAGGGCCGCCGCATCGGGCGATCCGAAAACACCGAAAACACCGCATTCTTCACGCAGCTTGTCGTCGTCAAATGGATTGGTGGTCAGCATGAGTGGGTTCCGCTCTCTCGCCGGTGGCGCAGGATACCGCACCCATGCGAAACCCTATCGCCTCACTCGTTGGTGGTCGCCTCAATCAGACGATCCAAATCATCGCGCGAGGGCCTTGTATACCCGTTTAGGGGCTTGGGTCCAGCACCTTTTGGCTCAGGACCCAGAAGTTGACGGTATGTCTGGTCGTTGATTTCCGCATCACGTTGCGCACGGGCAATTTCTTCGGCGGTTGTGTCAAAGATTTCATTGGGCATTGCGCGCATCAGCAGAAACGCACCTTCTTCCAGAACCGGGCGGGTACGGGCGTCTCGAACCCAGTCTGGCTGCGAGGTAGCCGGCAAAAGCCATGACAGGGCCAGAAAACCAATACAGGCGATAAGCCCGCCACGCAGAAGCCCGAAGACAAAGCCAAGCGTGCTATCGAGGCTATCAAGACCGGAATTCTGAACGGCACGACCAATACGCCCGCTGATGAAGGAAAAGATCAGAAAGCTTATCAGAAACAAGCCAACCCCGGTGGCCAGATCGGCAATCAGTTCGGAAGGAATCAGATCACGCACATAGGGGCGCGCGACCGGATAACCATACAATGCGCAAAGACCAGCCCCGACCCAGCCCATCATCGACAGGGTTTCATGGATAAAGCCGCGGAAAAATGCAAACAGACCCGAGATCAGGACAATGCCTACTATCACCAGATCGAATACGTCCCGTGCACCAAGATCGGGTAGGCTGGAAAAGTCCATAATTTCGTAAATCCTGTTGGTCAGTCAGTTCGCAGTACGCGCACAAAAAAGCCGGGCAACGATCAATACATGCCTTCGCGCGGACGCACCTTGTCACGAACATCGTCGCCGAAGAGATTTACCAAATCCTGAAGATGGCCGATTTCACGCTGGTTAAGGCCCTTGATCGTGATCTTCTTCTTGCCGTTGCCACCGGTTCGCGGGCTATAGGCATTTACAAAGCCGAGTTTGGCGGCTTCTTTAAGGCGTGATTCGATTTGACCGACAGGGCGGACTTCGCCCGAAAGGCCGACTTCGCCGACAATAACGGTTTCGGCAGGAACCGGCGCATCTGCGACGGCAGATATAAGGGCAGCCGCCACGGCAAGGTCGGCGGCGGGTTCGCCCACACGCATACCACCGGCAACGTTCAGGTAAACGTCAAATTGGCTAAGCGGCAAGCCACAGCGCGCATCCAGAACCGCAAGGATCATGTTCATACGGGCCGAATCCCAGCCGACAACCGCCCGACGTGGCGTGGCGAGTGCTGATTGCGCAACCAGCGCCTGAATTTCCACCAGCATCGGGCGGGTGCCTTCAAGCCCGGCAAACACGGCGGTGCCCGATACCGGGGCTTCGCGGTCGGCAAGGAAAAGGGCGGACGGGTTCGGGACTTCGACAAGGCCCGCATCGCCCATTTCAAACACGCCAATTTCATCGGTCGCACCAAAACGGTTTTTAACCGCGCGCAGAATGCGGAACTGATGGCCGCGTTCGCCTTCGAAATATAGAACCGTGTCGACCATGTGTTCCAGAACACGGGGACCGGCAATCTGGCCTTCCTTGGTGACGTGACCGACAAGGATCACGGCAAAACCCTTGCGCTTGGCAAGGCGGATCAGTTCAAGTGCACAGGCGCGGACCTGCGATACGGTACCCGGGGCACTGTCGAGCGTATCGGCATACATCGTCTGAATGGAATCGATGACCACGACTTCATGTGAACTTTGATCCAGTGTCGCGATGATATCGCGCAGGCTGGTTGCGGCGGCAAAATCGACCTTTGATTTTTCAAGTCCAAGACGGGCGGCACGCATGCGCACCTGATCAACCGCTTCCTCGCCCGAGATATAGGCACATTTATGTCTGGTCGACAGGACGCCAACGGCCTGCAACAGGATCGTTGATTTACCGATCCCAGGATCGCCGCCAACCAAAAGGGCAGAGCCAGGAACAAGGCCGCCACCAACCGCACGATCAAGTTCGGCAATGCCGGTTATGATGCGGGGCGGGCTTGCACTTTCACCTTCAAGGGCGACGAAATCAAGCTGTTTGCCCTTCGACCCGGTCGCGATGCCACCGGTTGCCTTGGGGCTGGCTTCAATGCGTTCTTCCTCGATCGAATTCCATTCGCCGCAGGCATCGCAACGTCCGGTCCATTTCCGGTATTCTGCACCGCAATTCTGGCAGATGAAACGACTTTGGGTTTTGGCCACAGGTGGCTCCGCGCATGAGGATGGAACGAAACAGGCGAAGGGGCTGATCGTGATCAGAGATGCTTCAGATCAAGATCCAGAGGACCTTCGATATCACCCGAAACGAACTGTTGCAAATAGGGGTTATCGGCATTGTCGATTTCAGAAACCGGACCATCCCAGATGATCTTGCCCTGATACAGCATGGCAACGCGATCAGCGATTTTGCGCGCGCTTGCCATGTCATGGGTGATGGTCATCGCACAGGCACCAAGCTCGCGGGTGCATTTGACGATCAGATCATTGATCACGTCACCCATGATCGGGTCGATGCCAGTGGTCGGTTCATCAAAAAACAGGATTTCCGGTTCGGTGGCAATGGCGCGTGCCAAACCGACACGTTTTTGCATGCCGCCCGAAAGAGATGCAGGGGACATATTGGCGACTTCGGGGCCAAGGCCGACATCGGAAAGTCTTGCTATGGCAATGTCACGGGCCTGTTTGCGTTTCATGCCGCGGCCTTCGATCAGACCGAAGGCGACATTTTCCCAAACAGGCAGGGAGTCAAACAACGCGGCCCCCTGAAACAGCATGCCGGTATGATCAAGCATGTCTTCACGGGCGGACCGCGATGCCCCGACCATTTCAACACCGTTGACCTTGATGGATCCTTGTTCAGGTGTCAGCAAACCCAGAACGCATTTCAGTGTAACGGACTTACCGGTACCAGAGCCGCCGATGATGGCAACGGATTCTCCCGGGCCGACATCAAGATTGACCCCCTGGAGCACCTTTTTGGGGCCAAAGGACTTGTGTACATCACGAAGCGAGATTTTGGCTGTGTCGCTCATATCCCGACCTTAGCGTGTGAAGAAAAGTTCGGTGACGATGTAGTTCGATATCAGAATCAGGATAGAGCTTGAAACCACAGCATTGGTTGTGGCTTGCCCGACGCCTTGTGCGCCACCACGCGAATGATATCCGTGATAGCAGCCCATCAGCGTGATCAGGAAGCCGAAGACCGCCGCCTTGACCAGCCCCGAAACCACGTCAAGCTGTTCAAGATACTGGAACGTATTGCGGATATAGGAACCGTCATTGAAGCCGAGCTTGTTCACTCCGACAAGATATCCGCCCAGCACCCCGATGATATCCCCGATCAGGACCAGCACGGGCAGGGTCAGCAGCCCGGCAATGACACGTGGGACCACCAGATATTTGAACGGGTTGGTCGACAGGGTCACCAATGCGTCGATCTGTTCGGTGACGCGCATGGTACCGATTTCAGCCGCTATCGCCGCCCCGACACGACCGGCCACCATCAGGCCGGCCAAAACCGGGCCCAGTTCGCGGGTCATCGAAATGACGACAACCGTGGCAACCGCACTTTCGGCAGAAAAGCGTGAAAAGCCTGAATAGGATTGCAGGGCCAGAACCATCCCGGCAAACAGGGTCGTCATGGCGACGACCGGCAACGAGAAATAGCCAATCTCGCGCATCTGTTTGAAAATCAGTCGGAAATAGAATGGCGGCGTTACCATATGGCCAATGGTGCGCCCGGCAAATACCGTTACGCGACCAACGAGAGCCAAAAAGGCAAGGAACATACGGCCAACCGGCGCAAAGATCGGCATTGGAATTATTATTTCCCCTGTTGCAGGCCAGTCATTGACTGTTGGCCGATTTCTTCAAGTCAGCTTTCTGTATAGACCCGCCGATAGCGATGTCCAAGAGAAGTCAGTATTTCATAACCGATTGTACCCGCAGCACTTGCGATGTCGTCAACTGTCATTTTGTCATCAATCAACGGAATCATATCGCCCGGCTGCAACGGCTTGCCCGGAAGATCGGTGATATCAATACTGATTGCATCCATCGAAACCCGTCCGACATACGGGACTTCATGCCCTTTGATGCGCAGTTTTCCTGAATTCGAAAGCGAACGCAGCCATCCATCGGCATAACCAACGGCAACTGTCGCAATGCGGCTGGCTCGTTCCGCGCGCCAGGTGCCGCCATAACCAACCGCCTCGCCAGCGACGATCTGACGCACCTGAAGTACCTTTGCGGTCAGCTTTACCACCGGGCGCATCGGGTTGGTGGTTTCGGGGGTCGGGTTTCCACCCCAAAGCGCAAAGCCCGGACGGCAGAATTCGAGGTGATAATCGTTATTACGGAAAATCGCCGAGGAATTGCAGAAACCGCGCGGAGCAGGCGGCAGGCGGCGATACCATTTCATGAACAGTTCGTACTGTTCGGCCGTGACCGGATTTTCAAGCTCGTCGGCGGCGACCGGGTGGGTCATATAGCCCGCTTTTTCGAAGCCGTATAAAAGAGACGAATAACGATCCACCAGTTCGCCGATCTCGCGCGGGGCAAGACCCAAACGGTTCATCCCGGTATCAAGATGAATGAAGGCCGGTGCGGGGCGTTCATGTTCACGGCAAAGATTTGACCAGCGTTCGATCTGACCAAGGTCATTAAGCACCGGAATGACGTCATTTTCGATAAAGAATTCTTCGTCACCGGGCAGAACGCCATTGAGAACAGCAATGCGACCGCCGCCACGCAGAAGCGGGAACAGGTCGGCTGCTTCGTTTGCCTGTGCGACAAAGAAAAGACGGCAACCCTGCTTTTTGAGAACAGGCACAATGGTTTGTGCGCCAAGGCCATAAGCATCTGCTTTGACAACCGCGCCACAAGTCCGCCCTTTGTAGCGTTTCTTGATGATCTGGTAGTTGTCAGCAATCGCCTTCAGATTGATCTGAAGTTCGGCACACTCAGCAGCACGGCCGGCGGCGGGAAGAACGCTCATTCGCAATACCCCGTGGAGTCCGTTTCGGTTTCAGGCTCAAGGCCTATTCATATTCTTCTTCGATATGGTCAAGGTCGCCAAACTTGGTGTAGTTCCCGTCAAAGAACAGGCGTACGTTGCCCACCGGGCCGTGACGCTGTTTGGCGATAATGACTTCTGCTGTGTTATAGACGTGGTTCAGGCGATCCTGCCACTGGGAGTAACGTTCGCCGAACTTGTCGGTAGCTTCTTCCGGACGTTGTGCCGGTTCTGCACGTTCGAGATAATATTGTTCACGGTAAATGAACATCACAACGTCGGCGTCCTGCTCGATCGAGCCCGATTCACGCAAATCCGACAGCTGCGGACGTTTGTCTTCGCGCTGTTCGACGGCACGTGAAAGCTGCGACAGGGCTAGAACCGGAACTTCGAGTTCCTTGGCGATTGCCTTTAGCATACGGGTGATTTCGGAAACTTCCTGTACGCGGCCATCGCCGCGGAAGTTGGTTGGCGGTGCCAGAAGTTGCAGGTAATCGACGACGATCATCGCAAGGCCGTGCTGACGTTTCAGGCGGCGGCAACGTGTGCGCAGGGTCGAAACCGGAAGAGCCGGCGTATCATCGATATAAAGCGGAACGGTATTGAGTTCCTGAGTGGCAACCACAAGACGCTGGAAATCGTCTTCGTTCAAATCGCCGCGGCGCATGTTGTCGCCCGAAACCTCGGCCGCCTGGGACAGAAGTCGCCCAGCCAGCTGTTCTGCCGCCATCTCGAGCGAGAAAACCGCGACAGCGCCGGTCTTGAGCTCGTCGCCCGCCTCGGCACCGGTTTTTCGGTTCTGATGCGATGCAATGGCGGCGTTAAATGCCACGTTCATTGCAAGCGCGGTTTTACCCATTGATGGACGTCCGGCAAGGATCAGCAAGTCAGAAGCGTGCAGACCGCCAAGCTTACGGTCGATATCGCGCAGGCCAGTGGTTACACCAACAACCTTTCCGGCGTTTTTATAGGCGTGTTCAATATTTTCGTATGCCTTGGTCAGGGCAGGGCCGAATGCAACGAAACCGGATTCAGCAGCACCCGCCGTCGCCAGAGAGAAAAGTTTCTGTTCGGCTTTCTCAATCTGGTTGGCGGCGTCAGTTTCGATTTCGTAGCGATAGGCCTCGTTGACGGTGTCTTCGCCGATTTCAATCAGTTCGCGGCGCAGATACAGGTCGTATACCAGTTTGCCGTAATCGCCGGCATTGATAACCGAGACAAGGTTGTTTGACAGTTCGGCCAGATATTGCGCGCCACCGATTTCAGCCAGATGTTCGTCCTGCCGAAAGAACGCCGACAGGGTCACCGGGTTGGCTAGCTGACCGCGTTCGATCAATTTGCCGCAGGCTTCAAAAATACGGCCATGGCGGGCGTCCGCGAAATGTTCGGGACGCAGAATATCTGAAACGCGTTCGTAAGCGGCGTTATTGTTCAGGATGGCGCCAAGCAGTGCTGCCTCTGCCTCGAAGTTATGAGGCGGAGTCCGTTCGAGCACCATTTCAGTGTTGCCACCGTGGTTTTCTTCGAGGGGTGCGAACAGGGCATCTAGCTGGGGATCAGTCATGGCGTAAAAAGGTATCAGTCATCTTGTTGGGCTGAAAGGGCTAATCGGTATAACTCATAGCCGGTATTCCGCAAGCGCAGAGGTCGCCTTCTGTGTAAAAAGCTGAAATATATTACAAAACCATAAGAAAACGGCGCATCCTTGCGGATACGCCGTTTCCAAACTGGCTTTGAATGGAAGGCAACGATTAAACGTTGGCTTCTTCTTCGCCTTCAGCTTCGTCAGCAAAGTCTTCCGGAACGTCTTCTTCGAAGAGTTCTTCAGCAGCTTCCAGAGCTTCTTCGGCTTCCATTTCGTCGATGGTGCCCAGAACGGCGCCGCCCTTACGAAGCTGCTCGACGGCATCTTCTTCGGAACGTGCGACGTTGGCGGTCACTTCAACGGAAACTTCCGGGTGCAGGTTGATTTTGACCTGGTGCAGACCAAGGGTCTTGATCGGCTGATCAAGAACGACCTGAGTGCGCGCAACGGTAAAGCCTGCTTCGGTAACCGCGTTCGAGATATCACGTGCGGTAACCGAACCGTAAAGGTGACCAACATCGGATGCCTGACGAACGAGGGTGACAGCAACGTCGCCCATGTTCTCGGCAACCGCTTCGGCTTCTTTGCGGCGGTCAAGGTTGTCAGCTTCGAGCTGTGCTTTTTTAGCTTCGAAAACTGCCAGATTTGCTTTGTTTGCGCGAAGGGCCATGCCCTTCGGAAGCAAACGGTTGCGGGCATGGCCCGGCTTGACGGTGACTACGTCACCCATCTGACCGAGTTTTTCTACCCGCTGGAGCAGAATAACTTCCATCACCGATCCTCCTCATTGCTACGGGTCATCGGTTGTTTCCCCCGCAGCCTGATTAAATGCTCAACAATTCCAAGTCCCGTGATCGCGATAAACGACCATGTGGACAGAACCGCGACGATATAGAATACCGTCAGTATCATACGTTTTTGCGGCCAACGGGCTGCCTGCCCGTGCACCAGTGCCAATCCCTGCATCAGGAACGGCACTGCCAGCACCACCGCGACGTTTCGCGCCACATAGGCCAAAGATCCATCGGCAAAGCCGACCAGAAATCCAGCCAAGGCGAACGCAAACAGTGACCATCCAGGCAAGGCCATCGAGGCCAGATCGGGCGACGGACGCAAATTGCGACCGGACCGCACCAGAATTGCCTGTGCGATCGCAGCATTGGCAAACAGCATAAGAAGCCAGCTTACCGCCACAATCGCCGGGAAATACGTTTGGAACATGTCGATGATATTCTGAAGTTCGGGCGTCATAGGGACCCCCATTTCTGAATACATCTGACCCAGGAACTGCGAAATGAATTCCTGGATGTCCAAACCTTCCGCCGTTACGCTGCCGGTGATGACAATCATCACCATTGCAATCATGACGGCCATGGCGCTTACCACTATTCCGGTCGGAACAAAGCCCGGTTTCCCGGTTTCGTCCTTGCGGATGACCAGCGCCATGCGGGTCAACAACATCGCCGGTCCGGCAAACACGACCATAAAGACCGTGAAAGGCAGCAGTCCCCCCAGTAGAACAAGGGCACTACATGCGGCAATTGCCGCAACCAGCAGGCGTTTTGGACCTTGCCACAATCCGATAAGAAAAAGTGGCAGGTGCCCGAAATATGAAAGCAACAGAGCCAGCGGATTACCTGACAATACAAGCAGGAAAAGGACAGAACTGCCCAAACCTGCACCGACTGCCATTAAAATGTTACGCGACATCAGTTACTCCAGGCCCGAGACCGCAAGAGGGTCTCTTGCCGACTGCCTCAGACCTGATCTGAATACGGCAGCAGCGCCAGGAAACGGGCACGTTTAATGGCTTTCGCCAGTTCGCGCTGTTTCTTGGCCGAAACCGCAGTGATACGGCTCGGAACGATTTTGCCGCGTTCCGAAACGAAACGCTGCAGCAGTTTGACATCTTTGTAGTCAATCTTCGGCGCATCCGCACCCGAGAACGGGCAGGTTTTGCGGCGACGGAAAAACAGACGACGTCCAGCCATAATAAATTCTCCTCGCTATCTGTTAGCCGTGCTGACGGGGACCGCCACGGCGATTACCGCCACGACCGCCGCGCTCGTCGCGGTTACGCAGAATGGCTGACTGTTCTTCTTCGAACTCTTCAACCTTGACAGTCATCTGACGCAGAACGTCCTCGTTCAGGCGCATCTGACGCTCGTATTCCGCGATCGTGGCGTTGTCGGCTTCGATCTGGAAGAGAGTATAGTGACCTTTGCGGTTCTTCTTGACACGGTATGTCAGGGAACGCAGGCCCCAATATTCGGTTTTGGCAATTTTGCCACCAAGACCTTCAACGGTCTGGGCCAGTTTTTCATTCAGGGCTTCGACCTGTGCGGTCGAGAAGTCCTGACGTGCGATAAACACGCTCTCGTACTTATTCATAATACTCCTATTACTCCTTTTGGCTTGTCTCTTCCTCGCATGACCTCGTGCCATGCAGGCATAGCCGGGCAACCCCGGCAAGGAGCCGTGAGACGGCGGAATATACACTTTTCCACAGGGCATGCAACCGTAAATGCCCCATCAAACTTCTGCTGAAAACCGCGCGAAACCTGCCATCTTGAACGGTATGGGTATTGATCGTTCTTTAATAGTGGTAAACCGCAGAAAACCGGCCTTTTGTGTCATTCAGTACAGAATTGAATAGCACTTGTATATATCAGGTTGGATGCTTGATGCTTTGCGGGCAAGAACGCGCCGGAAGCAAACAGGCCACGTTGCACTGCGCAACAAGGTTTTGTTTTCGGCGTTTGGCAAGTCTGTTACCTTTCGGGCAACAAAGCGACGGAAAGTCGCATGACAATGTCGTCTGTTCTTGACACAGGGCTTGCGGGCAGTATCAAGGGTAGCTCGAAAAAAGGGATCTGACCGAACCGGGTCCTTACGAAAGCAGACAAGGGTAAATTACACATAATGACACGCGCATTCGTTTTCCCCGGTCAGGGGTCGCAAGCGGTAGGTATGGGCAAGGAACTGGCAGATGCATTTCCGGTTGCCCGCGAAGTTTTTCAGGAAGTTGATGACGCTCTTTCGCAGAAACTCAGCACCCTGATGTTCGAAGGTCCTGAAAACGAATTGACGCTGACGGAGAATGCGCAGCCTGCTCTGATGGCTGTCAGTCTTGCGGTTACCCGTGTTCTTGAATCCGAAGGCGGTTTCAAGCTTGCAGATAAATGTGATCTGGTTGCGGGCCATTCGCTGGGTGAATATTCGGCCCTTGCAGCTGCAGGCACCTTTGGGATTGCAGATGCGGCTCGCCTTCTGAAAATTCGCGGGCAGGCGATGCAGGCCGCTGTGCCGGTTGGTGTCGGCGCGATGGCAGCTCTTCTGGGGCTTAACTATGTCGACGCCGTTGCTGTTGCCGAAGAAGCTGCGCAAGGTGATGTCTGTACCGCTGCAAATGACAATGCCGACGGACAGGTTGTTGTTTCGGGCCATAAGGCGGCCGTTGAGCGCGCGATCGAGATAGCCAAGGAAAAGGGTGCAAAACGCGCTGTTTTGCTGCCGGTATCGGCACCGTTCCATTGCCCGTTGATGCAACCGGCTGCAGACCGTATGGCCGAAGCACTGGCGTCTGTGGCGATGAATGCCCCCGGTAAACCGGTTGTCGCAAACGTGATTGCGGAAAAAACTGCTGATCCGGAAACCATTCGTAAACTCCTTGTGGAGCAGGTTTGCGGAACCGTGCGCTGGCGTGAGTCTGTTCTTTATATGAAAGAGCAGGGTATCACCGATCTGGTGGAGCTGGGCGCGGGTAAAGTTTTGAGTGGTATGGTTCGCCGTATCGACCGTGATCTTACCGGTTTGGCCGTTAACGGCCCGGCCGATATCGAAAGCTTCCTCGGCACGCTTTAAGCGTTGCTCGAAACAGACGAACCCAAAGGGATAGATTGATGTTTGATCTTGCAGGCAAGACCGCACTTGTAACCGGCGCGACTGGTGGTATCGGCGGTGAAATTGCCAAAATTCTGGCTGCGGCCGGTGCAAAGGTTGCTCTTTCGGGCACGCGCGTAGAACGCCTTCAGGCTGTTGCTGCGGAAATTGGTGAAAATGCTGTTGTCGTTCCGGGTAACCTTTCTGATCAGGAATCGGTTGCCGGTCTGATCAAGGATGCCGAAGAAGCCCTTGGCGGTCAGCTTGACATTCTGGTCAATAATGCTGGTATTACCCGTGATCAGCTCGCGATGCGCATGAAAGACGAAGACTGGCAGGCGGTTCTCGATGTGAACTTGACGGCTGCTTTCAAGCTTGCGCGGAACTCGTTGCGCGGGATGATGAAACGCCGTCATGGCCGTATTATCAATATTACCTCGATCGTTGGTGTGACAGGGAATCCGGGCCAGGCCAACTATTCGGCAGCGAAGGCCGGAATGATCGGATGGTCAAAATCCTTGGCACAGGAAGTTGCATCGCGCGGAATTACTGTTAACTGTGTTGCACCGGGGTTCATTACCACGGCGATGACTGACGAGCTTGATGACGGACAGAAAGAAAAGCTTCTGGCCAATGTTCCTGCCGGGCGCATGGGGGAAAGCAAAGAGATCGCAGCAGCGGTTCTGTATCTGGCAAGCGACGAAGCCGCTTATGTCACGGGGCAGACCTTGCATGTGAATGGCGGAATGGCGATGATTTAACCCGTTGCGGGTTGCTTGCTTTTCTGTTTAAAAGAGGCCGCTATAGAAAATCACGAAACCGGCAATTGCGGTTGTCGGATTCCGGTCCTCGCAAATTCCTTCAATAGGGGGAAGGCGCGAAGAACCAATCAAAACCAACTAACAGAAAACCTATTGAAGGATTTGAGCTATGAGTGATGTCGCAGATCGCGTGAAGAAGATCGTTGTCGAGCACCTCGGTGTTGAGGAAGACAAGGTCACCGAAAACGCAAGCTTCATCGACGATCTGGGCGCCGACAGCCTGGACACTGTCGAGCTGGTCATGGCGTTTGAAGAAGAATTCGGTTGCGAAATTCCTGATGACGCAGCAGAAAAAATTCTGACCGTTAAAGACGCGATCGACTTCATCGAAAAGGCGAACGGCTAATCTTGCCGTGAGACATGGGCGCCAGAGGGCATCCTCAGGCGCCCTTTTCGTCTTTGCTGTATTCATAAAATAAAGGCGTAGTGCGGGATGAGACGCGTAGTTGTTACCGGTATTGGTGCTGTTACTCCGCTTGCCAGCGGCGCACAGAACACCTGGCAGAAATTGCTGGACGGCCAATCCGGAATCAAAAGCATCGACACTTTCGATGTGTCCGATATCCCGGCCAAGATCGCTGGCCTTGTGCCGCGCGGTGTGGGTGACGGACTTTTCAACGCGGAAGATCATGTCTCGATCAAAGACATGAAAAAAATGGACGATTTCATCGTCTATGGTGTTGCCGCTGCCGATCAGGCACTGGCCGATTCCGGCTGGAAGCCCGAAACTGATGAAGACCAGGAAAATACTGGTGTTTTGATCGGTTCGGGTATTGGTGGTTTACCGAAGATCTCCGAAGCCACGGAGCTGGTGAATAACGGCAAAACCCGCCGTGTCAGCCCATTCTTCATTCCGTCCTGCCTGATCAATCTGGTTTCCGGCCAGGTTTCGATCAAACATGGCCTTAAAGGCCCGAACCATGCTGTCGTTACGGCATGTTCAACCGGTGCGCACGCCATTGGCGACGCATCGCGCATGATCATGCTGGGCGATGCCGATGTTATGGTTGCCGGGGGGGCTGAAGCCGCTGTTTGCCGGTTGGGTATGGCGGGCTTTGCTGCGGCGCGTGCCTTGTCCACCGGTTACAACGATACCCCGACCGAAGCATCGCGCCCCTGGGATCAGGGCCGTGACGGTTTTGTCATGGGGGAAGGTGCCGGTTGTGTGGTGCTTGAAGAATACGAGCACGCCAAAGCCCGTGGCGCTAGAATCTATGCCGAAGTTGCCGGTTATGGCATGTCGGGCGACGCTTATCACATCACGGCACCTGCCGAAGACGGCAATGGTGGTTTCCGTTCGATGCGCAATGCCCTTCGCAATGCGGGCGTTAACCCGGAAGACGTCGATTATGTGAACGCACATGGTACGTCGACTCCGTTGGGTGATGAAATCGAACTCGGTGCGGTAAAACGTCTGTTCGGGGATTCGGTATCGAAACTTTCGATGTCCTCGACCAAATCGGCAACGGGCCATCTTCTTGGCGCAGCAGGTGCGATCGAGGCTGTGTTCTCGATCCTTGCAATCCATGAAGGTATTGTTCCGCCGACCCTGAACCTGCGCAATCCTTCCGAAGCTTGCCTCGGAATTGATCTGGTTCCGCTTGAAGCGAAGAAACGCAAGGTCAATGTCGCCCTGTCGAACTCGTTCGGCTTTGGCGGTACCAATGCTTCGCTGGTCTTCAAAGGCGTTTAAGACAGCAGATTCAACCTGACAGAGGGAAACCCCTTGAAGCGTTTTCTGCTTGTTCTTGGCTTTTTATGCATCACCGCCGCGCTCACCATTGGTGGGGCGGCGGTGTATGTTTATGTGCAGTATACATCGCCCAGCAAGCTGGCACAGGGCAGTGATATTGTCATTCCGCAGGGTACCGGTGTTCGCGGGATTGCGGACATCTTTCGCCGCCAAAATATTATTCAGGAACCGCTTGTGTTTCTGCTTGGCGTCCGCATCGCCGGGCTTGATCGGGCATTGCGCGCAGGAGAATATCATTTTCCTGCACGTGTCAGCCCCAAACAGGCTGCAGAAATTCTTGCGACCGGCGATACTGTAAAACGGTTTGTGACGATCCCTGAAGGGCTTCGCTCAAGCGAGATCGTCACCCGTATCAATCTTGTAGATGGTCTCATTGGTGAAATTCCTGATGTTCCGCCTGATGGTATCCTTCTGCCAGAGACCTATCAGTTTTCGTTCGGTGACACGAAACAAAGCATCATTGATCGTATGGCAGCAGCACATGATGCGCTGGTAACCCAGTTATGGCCGGGACGAAAAGCCAATCTGCCATATGATACGATCGAAGAAGCAATTGTTCTGGCATCGATTGTAGAACGGGAAACCGGTGTTGCTGCGGAACGTCCACGTGTTGCGGGGGTTTTTGTCAACCGGCTCAGAATGAATATGCGTTTGCAGTCCGATCCGACGGTCGCTTATGCAATCAGCCCGGATAAACCGCTTGACCGTGCCTTGACGCGTGCTGATTTGAAATTCGATAGTCCCTACAATACTTATGTGTCATCTGGGTTACCACCGGGACCGATAACAAATCCTGGACGTGACGCGATCTATGCCGTTTTGCATCCTGCCGAAACTGACGAGGTTTATTTCGTCGCGGATGGAACGGGCGGTCATGCCTTTGCCCGGACTTTGGACGAGCATAACCGCAATGTCGCGCGTTGGCGCCGCATCCGGGATCGCCAATAAGTAACTGGTTATCCCCGTTTTTATTGACGCGGCTGTATATGTTCGGACGTTGATGCCAGTCTTTCGCGCGTTTGGCTTTTCGATGCCTTTCGCGGGATGCGCGATGCCACCATGTCCAGCAGTGATTGCGGGACCATTTTCAGAACACCAACCAGAATGTTCATTTGCCAGGGAAACGCGATCATTCCCTTGTTCTTCGACAGGCCTTTATCAATCTTGATTGCTGCCTTGTTGGCCTGCATGAAGAATGGCATGGGGAAGTCGTTGGCATCGGTAATGCGGCTTTTGACAAATCCCGGACAAATCACATTCACCTTTATCCCGAAGGGGGCAAGGGCACCCCGGAGTCCTTCGCCATACGTCCTTACGGCGGCCTTGCTGGCACAGTAAGCCGGGGCGGACGGAAGACCACGCCAAGATGCCTGCGATGAAACCAGTGCGATCTGGCCGTGCCTACGTGCGGACATGAAGGCGATGGCAGGATCAATCGTGTTGAGAACACCCGCAACATTGGTTGCAAAAATATCGCGTACCTGATCGGGGTCTTCACCCTCGCTGCCGGTTCCGGCTGAAATACCCGCATTGGTGATAATCAGGCTCAGCGGTATAATCTGGTCGCATTTGGTAACATATTCAGCCATCGTTTCGCGTTCGGTCACATCAAGCACATCGGCAAATACATTTGCCCCTGCCGCGCGGCATTCATTTTCGACCAGTTTCAAACGTGTTTGGTCCCGGCCGCTGATAAACAGGGTGACCCCGGTGCGGGCATAGTGACGCGCAAGGGCGGCCCCGATGCCCGAGCTGGCACCGGTAATCAGGATGGCGTGGTATTGCAGTGACATGGTTGCTCGTGATCCCGTTGGACGTGTTCCGAATTGTTCGCGCGGAACATGGGACAGCATTAGGGCAGCATTATGAAATGCGGGCAATAACTGTCTGTCTTGATGATCGATCATCAAACGACAATCCCTTGGCGCGCCGAGGCACAACCGTTATAAACGGGCAACCGACAATTCAGACTGGATAAGAATATGACCGTATCAAGCATGACCGGGTTCGCCCGCACCGACGGCGGTGCAGAAGGCTTTGGCTGGACCTGGGAGCTTCGCAGTGTCAATGGCAAGGGATTGGACGTTCGTACGCGTCTTAGCGGCGGCTTTGAACGTCTGGAGCCTGTTGTACGAGACGCCGTCGTCAAACGGTTCAAGCGAGGCAATATGGGGGTCACGTTAAATGTTGTCCGCCCCGGGGAAACCAGTGCCTATCGTATTAACCGCGATCTACTTGCCGAATTGGTTGCGCTGGCCGAAGAATTTGATCGCGCCAGTAGTCTTTCGGCCGGGACGATTGCAGATTTGATGAATGTGCGAGGCGTTCTCGAAGCGGTCGAACAGCAGGAAGACGACGACAGTCGCGAAAATCTGGATGCCGCGATCCTTGAAAGTTTTGGCGAGGCGCTTGATCAATTGGCAGCACATCGTGCCGAAGAAGGAGCGAAGCTTGACGAAATGCTGCGCGGTCATATTGATCGTATCGAGGAAACCGTCCTGAGAGCTGAAAATTGCGCGTCCGTTCGAAGCGATGCGATCAAGGCAAAGCTCAAGCGTCAGATCGATGAGCTGATGGAAACAGGCAAGTTCGATCCCGAACGGCTTCATCAGGAAGCAGCTTTGCTTGCGACCAAGGCGGATGTTCGGGAGGAAATCGATCGACTTAAAGCCCATATCATCGCCGCACGCGACATGATCCAAAAAGGCGGTGCGATTGGCCGTAAACTTGATTTCCAATGTCAGGAATTCAATCGTGAAGCCAATACGCTCTGTTCCAAGGCGAATGATATCGAACTGACCAATTGCGGCATGGAGCTTAAGGTCATAATCGATCAACTGCGCGAGCAGGTTCAGAACGTTGAATAAGGACAATCCGATGACGGATCAGGCAAAACGTCGTGGTGTTATGCTGGTATTCTGTGCCCCTTCAGGGGCAGGGAAAACCACGATCACACGCCAGATTTTGGAAAAAGACAGCCAGATTTCTCTTTCGGTTTCTGCGACAACACGTGCAGCGCGTCCGGGCGAGGAAGAAGGGATACACTACTTCTTCAAATCCGTTGATGCCTTCAAGCATATGATCGCCGATGATGAATTGCTGGAATGGGCGGAAGTGTTTGGCAACTATTATGGCACGCCTAGCTGCCCGGTCGAAAAGGCGCTTTCCGAAGGCCACGATGTTCTGTTTGACATTGACTGGCAAGGCGCGCGGCAAATACGCGAGAAGGGTGGGGATGATGTTGTTTCTGTCTTCATCCTGCCGCCCTCGTCGGCCGAGCTTGAACGCCGTCTTCGTGATCGGGGACAGGATGCTGATGATGTGATCATGAAGCGTATGGCAAAAGCCGGTGCCGAAATCAGCCATTGGGAAGAATTTGACTATGTTCTGATCAATGATGACCTTGAACGTTGTCTTGCCGATGTACAACATATCATTGGTGCAGAACGCGTTAAACGCGAACGCCAATCCCAACTGCCGGGGTTCGTTAAAAAGCTTTTGACAGATTGATGATCCGAAATGGTCGCCTGATCAGGCGGCCATTTCGTCATGAACAAGTGTTAGTCGAACGAAATCGGCTACACTTAATTCTTCTGCACGTGCTGTCTCTGTAATTTGTGCACGTTCCAACAACATTCCGACATCCATGTTCAATGTCTTCAGGCTGGCGCGCAGCATCTTGCGCCTTTGGCCAAAGGCTGCCTGTGTGATCTTGCCCAGACTGACAAGATTTACAGCTTCGCCGCGATCTGTTTTGGGACGCAGTTGAACGACAGCTGAGGTTACCTTGGGCGGTGGGGTGAAGGCACTACGGTGCACATCAAAAAGTATCTGGCAGTCACATAAATACTGGCACAGGACCGAAAGGCGGCCATAGGCCTTGCTTTTCGGGGCGGCGACAACGCGCTCTGCGACTTCTTTCTGGAACATCAAGGTCAGGCTGGCAAACTGATCAATCTGCATCAGCCAACCCAGCAAAAGTTGCGTACCCACGTTATAGGGAAGGTTGGCGACAATCTTTCGCGGAGCCGGGCCGAGTGACGTAACATCAACGTCAAGCGCATCCCCATCGATCACATGAAGCGCCCCCGGATAGTGATTGCTGATTTGTTCAAGAACCGGTTGGCAACGGGGATCACGTTCGATAACCGTCAAGTTCTTTGCGCCATGATAAAGCAAGGCGCGTGTCAGACCACCGGGGCCTGGACCGATTTCAATTACGGTTGCGTCATCCAGTGGTGCAGCCGCGCGCGCGATCCGCCCGGTCAGGTTCAGATCAAAAAGGAAATTCTGGCCAAACTTCTTCTGCGCGGACAGTTCATGCGTTGCAATGACGTCGCGCAAGGGTGGAAGCCCATCATTGGCAAGGCTGGTGGTTTCGTTGTTCTGGTCTGACACGATGTCAGGCTCCTTGTGAGGCAGCGTTGCCGGCTACTCGTTTATGTGCCATCTCAGCCGCCATTTTGATGGCCGCGATCAGGCTGTCAGGCCGTGCGATGCCTTTACCTGCGATATCAAGAGCCGTCCCGTGATCAGGGGACGTTCTGATAAAGGGCAATCCTAGCGTGACGTTCACACCGCCATGGAAATCAAGTGTTTTGACCGGAATCAGAGCCTGATCATGATAGGAACATAGGGCGACATCGTAGTTTGCACGTGCCTCGGCATGGAACATGGTATCTGCGGGGAGGGGCCCAACGACATCAAACCCCTCATTCTGCAATGCCTTTATGGCAGGACGTATTATCCTGATTTCTTCGTCGCCCATTGATCCATCTTCACCTGCATGCGGGTTTAATCCGGCAATCGCAAGCCTTGGTTTTTCCAGCCCAAAATCCCGTTGCAACGACTTTGACGTGATGCGGACCAATTGTTTGATCATTTCACTGGTAAGTTGCTTTGGCACTTCCGAAAGGGCGATGTGGATTGTCATCGGTACGACGCGCAATTGACTATTGGCCAACATCATAACCGGGATGGTGCCCGGACCAGAAAGCTCTGCCAGAAATTCGGTATGGCCGGGATGTTTGAAACCGGCCTGATAAAGCGCGCTCTTCTGAATCGGGTTGGTTACCACAGCACTTGCTGTTCCTG
This sequence comes from Thalassospira permensis NBRC 106175, assembly GCF_000714555.1. NCBI lineage: Bacteria > Pseudomonadati > Pseudomonadota > Alphaproteobacteria > Rhodospirillales > Thalassospiraceae > Thalassospira > Thalassospira permensis. The sequence continues at coordinate 49,610 of NZ_AUNC01000019.1, forward strand.
ATCGCGTCAAGTTAACGGCATGGTTAATGCTGTCTATGACAATAGATGCGGTTTTGCTGGATGCCGTTCCATGTTTGATATCTTGCGCTGTGCCGGGGATTTCAAAAACCGGAAGGGCGTCCTCGAAGAACTTACCTGTTTGGCTGACCTCGTTTATCACCTTGGTTTTTACCCGCAGCCCAAGACTTTCGATGGTTTGATCCATGATTGTCTTGGGACTGAGAATGAAAAATGGAGGAAGTACATGGTCTTTGCGCGACAGCCACGCCTTGAGGGCGAGCTCCGGGCCGATGCCGCCCGGTTCTCCCAGTGTCATTGCAATCGGCTTGATGTTGCTCATCGGTTGGCGTCCTTTCCGGATTACATCCGGATATCGATAAACGCATTGCGGCGCAATTCACGCAGTTTACGGCGCGCCAGAATTTCGAGGCGTTCCATTTCAAGACGTTGGCGGATGCTTTCCCGATCCGGAAGAGTACTTTCTTCTGTCTTGTCGCAAACCATGACAAGCAGGGCACCGCCATCAACCTTGATCAGATCGGAAATACCGCCTTTATCCAGATTTGCGACGGCATTGCGTACAGGCCCTGCAAGATCGTTTGGTGATATGCCTTCGGTCTTTCCGCTCATGTCCGAACCAAGGTCAACCGCTACATTTGCCAGTGATTGGCAACTATCGGCAGTTTCTTTGGCATTTTGCAGGATACCAAGTTTGGAGTTGACCTCATCTTGGGGCGTGTTGGCTGCAATCGGAACAAAGAGCTGATATAGATCAAGCCGGACATCTGTCAGGGCGTTGGCATCTCCCCGACGGCGTTCAAGCAGTTTCAGGATGTAATATCCGCGAATGGTTCTGATAGGATCACTTACATCGCCCGGCTGCATCTGGTTAATGGCCTGCTGCAATTCTCCGGCCATTTCACCAGAATAAAGCCAGCCAAGGTTACCACCGTTTGCTGCACTTGAGCTTGCCGAAAACTGTCTCGCCAGGCCGCCAAAATTAGCCCCCTGTTCAAGGGCCCGGATCACCTCGCGGGCATTCTGGTAAACTTTGGTTTCGTCCTGCGGATTATCGACAGGCAGGAAAATTTCCTGAACATTGTTACGCGGCTTGCCCTGGTTGCTGCGAATACGTTCGAGGTTGTCATCAATTTCTGTATCGGAAATCTCGATTTCGCGACGCATGGAACCCAAAAGTTTCTGCCATGCAATTTGGGGACGGATCTGGTTTCTTATGGTTTCTGGTGCGATACCATTCTGAGCCAGAAACTGGTCAAGCCCCCCCTTTGGCAATCCTGAATTTTGCTCGATCAGGGTTTTGGCGCGATCAATATCTGCGTCCGTCACCTCAAAGCCGCGACGTTCAGATTCCTGCAGTTGCAGCTTTTCATTGATCAGCTGCTGTAAAATCTGTGGTGCCATCTCCTGGCTTCGTTGCGGGCTCATCGGAATATTGGAAGAGGCAGCGACAAGCTTGATACGTTCTACCAGATCGACCACCGAAATCGGGGCATCATTGACGACAGCTGCGACGCCGATCGTGCTTTGAGCTCTTGCTGTCGATATCGAAACAGCAGCAAAAAGCATGACAGCAATTGCTGCGACGAGATGAGAAAGTCTGGTGCTATGCAAAGTTATACTGCCTTATAATCCGGCTGCTGACGCAAATTCGCCAAGTGTTTTGAATACCAGTCGGAAAAGAATCTCATCCGACTGACCAAGGTCCTGATCTTCGTAGAATGTTCTTCTGACCCGTCCGTCAAACACGAAGCATTCGTCTTCGTAAACAAAGCCGAAACCGTATTCAAGAGGGTCGTTCTGATCAAGATCATAGCGACTATATGCCATCCCCGACCAGAACTCGCTGAACTGGCGCTCTGCACGGAAATAAAGTTCTTCTCGTTGCCCGAACTCATCACTGCCAGCATCTTCTGCAAAGTGAACGTAATCCAGATTAAGGCGTAACGTTTCCTTTTCACCCAAACCTGCTGATACCTGATTTCGGCGTGTCGAGAAATCTTCATTATCAAGCCTGAAGCGATAGGTCAGGTCGACATATTTGTTTGGAGAGACGGTTACTCTGCCGACATAATCCGACAGATGATCTTCGAGGCCAGTGCCTTCTTCAAAGGTATCGCCCTTGTTGGCGCGATAGCTTTGGCCGAACATGGCACTGGTATATCCTCCTTCCTCACCGTAGACCCCCCATTCAAGGCCGTAGCTGGTTCTAAAACCGTCTTCTGCACGGTCAAGGCCACTATATCTGTCATGTGAGAAAATATTGATGTCATCAAACTCGAATGACTGGGAGTCTTCATTCGGAATCTCGTCCGGGTTTCCACCGTTTGGTGACCATGCGGCCATGACAATCGGTTTGATGATATGATGGTAGCTGCCCTGATTGTTCACAAATGGCATGTTCCAGTCGACGGCTACCAATGGAAGAATTCGGCCTGCATATCCGTTGTAATCCTGTTGACCGTCTCTTGATACATCCGAAACCATGTAATTGTCGGTGCGAATGGATATCGAGAGCTTTGTTACGTCCCCAAGTGATCCGATATAGGGTAGTGCCCAGCCTGCTTTGGCGGAAAGGCGATGAGAATCCGCCCCTTCTTCCCGGGTGAGTGACAAGGCATCCAAATCAAGGGTGGTGTAACTGCCATATTTCGCCGGAGCCGTTTGACCGTGGAATTGTGCGTGTGGCAAGATGATGGGTGTCGTATCCCGATCATCTTCAGCCTTTAGTCCCTGGAAATAATAGCCGTCGACACGGCTATAACTGGCCCCTCTGAAACCCTCGGTAAACAGGTTGGAGGTCAAAACAGATGGTGAGCCAAAACCATATCGGCTCATATAGGTCTTTTCAGAAGCTTGTTCTGCATCAAATCCCCACCGCCATGTTTTATCGATGTCAAAGCGGCCTTTTGCATCAATGTGCCCCTGAAAGTCGTCCGTATCGTCACTGGTAACACTACTGACAACGTCCATTTCACCGCTGTCAAAGCGTTGGCGATACTCACTGGCGAGAACCGGGCCTTCGTCCGTTGTGTAGATAGGACGAAGGGTCAGATCCTTGCTTTGATCAATAGCCCAATAATAGGGCAATTCGAAGAACGATCCGACATAACTCGTGCTACCAAAAGATGGTGCCAAAAGACCTGATTGACGTTTAACTGTTGGATCAGGATGCTGGAAATACGGCGAATAAAGAACCGGAATTCCTGCAAATTCCAGTCGGGCATCTTCGTATTCCACGGTTTTTTCTTTGGCATCGTGAAGAACACGGGCTGCTTTGATGCGCCAAAGCGGTGGTGTTTCCGGATCGTCTTCGCAAACCTTGCAAGGAGAGTAAACCGCCTTGGCAATTTCGGTAAAATTCCCGCCGCTTCTGCGCGCGCCGGTACCGGCAATTCGAGTGTTTTCATCAAGAAGAACATAAATGTCTTCAACAATGCCTTCCTTGAAATCACCCGAGAGTTCGACATGACTTGCAAACGTCACTTCACCGGTTGGTTCGGTAATACTGACATTGCCAGACGCCGTCAGCACGTCCTGTGATCTGTCATAGCTGACTGTATCTGCCAGCAAAATACGACCATCCCGCGAGATTTCGACATTGCCGCGCGCTGTTACCGTTTGAAGTTCCCGGTTATAGTCAACTTCATCCGCACTGAAAAGAATCTTGGACTGTTCGTCGTTTGCAGTGGTCACTTCATCGGACTGCTGTGCCTTGGCGGCAATCGAATATGTTCCGGCCAAAGCAAATGCACAGCCCAGGATGGTCCCCGTTGCCAGTCTTTTAATCATTCCCCCTGTATGAGCCATTCAGCTAGCCGTCCTCCAGATGAAGCAAGGTGGAAACTCCCAATAGCAAAGATATACCTGCAGGTGCCCAAGCCGACAAGACGGGCGGGATTCCACCTGAAACGCCAAGTGCTGAAATGACATCGGTACAAAAATAAAGAATGAAACCGGTCGCGACACCCCCACCGATAACAAGAGATGCGCGGCGACGTCGAGAAAATTTAAGACAGAATGCAGCGGCAATCAGAACCATTGCGCAAAGCAGCAATGGACGCGACAGCAAGCTGTGAAAATGGATGCGATGGCGGGTTGCGTTGAAGCCGGCGCGTTCCAGAAGGTTGATAAACGGCTTCAGGTCCCAAAACGACATCGTTTCGGGAGACGCAAAACTGTCCTGGATTTTTCGTGCGGTCAGATTTGTGGGCAACATCAATTCGGATGAAAACTCACTAGTCTGTCCCGGATGGAAGGTCCATGCGTCATAGAAACGCCATGTGCCGGGCTCGAGAACTGCACGCTGCGCATCAATTCTGGTTGTGAAATCATCCGCATTCTGAAAACGGAAAACGGTGACGTTCCGCAAGTCAACTCTATCTGTTGCCTGCCCACGAACTTCGCGGGCATATATTACGGCCTGTCCATCCTGCGTGCCCTGACGCAGCCATAATCCGTTTGACGAGAGATTCATGACACTGCTGTTGCCCTGAAGATATCGGGCCTCGAGCGTTTCGTATCTTTGTAGCAAAATTGAAGATAGCGGATTAAGCGCCATAACCTGAATGGAGCCTAGTAAAATCGCGCACATGATTGGCGGAAGTAGGAATTGCCAGGCAGAAACACCTGCTGCACGTGTGACGACAAGCTCCTGATTGCCAGTAAGCTTCCAGAACGAAAACATCGATCCGAACAAGACAGCAAACGGCAGGACCTTCTCTGTCATGAATGGAATTCGACTGGTTGCCATTTGAAATACGATACCAACCGTCGCATCTGGGCGTCCACCGGCGCGACGCAGCAATTCGATTGTATCGCCGATCAGGATCAATCCGATCAAAAGGGCGAGAATTCCCAGAATCGATATCAGAACATGTTTGCCGAAATACCAGGTGAGGGTTGGTGAGATTCTCATACTGGAACCTCGTCCCGGCTTCCAGCCTTCGCACGGATTTGCGGTCCGCGGAATGTCCAGTAGAGGCCCCCTGCGATTGGAAGAAGCGCATTCAAATACATAAGGGGGACAAGGTCGGGATTCTTTGCTGCAAGGTTCTTCATTGTAATGCTGATCACCTGGAAGACGATCATAATTGCAATCGCAAATAAAAGGCGCCCGGTCTGCCCCCTGCGAGAGAAGCTGCTTGAAACCAGAACTGCCAGTGCAATGCTTGCAAAGCCGATGGAGTATAGCGGTGAAAGTAGCCGATCATGTCCTTCAGCGCGAAATGAGCCAATGTCATTCGGCAAAACATCAGGCGGCATGGTTGTTAGAAGATTGGATACGCTTCGTTCACGCGCTTCTTTGTAACGAAGGGCCGGATCTTCTGCATTATGCGCAATATCGACAGCATAGCGGTCAAAATAGAGGATCGACATCGTGCCGTCCTTTGTGTTGACTTCCTGGCGGTTTCCATCAAGCAATACGATCCGCGGACCATTTTCCGTGCGAACGAGAGCACCATTCTTGGCCATCATTGTGGCCTGTTTGTTTGGATCTCTGGCGTCATGTACAAGAATGCCAAGTAGCTCGTTATCCTGCCCGACTTCCCGGATATAGACTGTCAGACCGTCAAGGTCGGTAAAGCTGCCTTCCTGCAGCAAAACGGATGAGAAATCGTTGCGGATTGAGAACTGCAGTTCTTTGAATTGCTGGTAGCTGTAAGGCAGATAAAACAGCGTCAGGAAATAACCGAAAGCGGCGGTCAGCAATGCTAGTATGAGTGTCGGTTTTGCAAGAGCCCACTGGCTTAACCCGGCGGATCGCATAACGATCAACTCGCGGTCCTGAATAAGTTTGTTATATGTGAAAACTACAACGAAAAAGAGCGAGATCGGTAAAATAATCGCCAAAAAGCTTGGAAGCAGCAGAGATGTTAGCTGCAAAAATACCGATACCGAAAGGCCGCGGTTCACAATCATTTCAATGAAACGCAGGCTTTGCGACAGCCAAATGACACATAGCAAGCCAAGTGTCACAAACACCATCATGATGAACTGCTGTTTCAGCATATATCGGGTTAAACGATTCATTGGCCGGATTATAGAGAAGCGTTCAAAAACCGAAACAGGAAATTAGGGGGAAATCCCGGCAATTACACTGTTACGCGACGGGGCTGGCTGATTGTGGTGGAGTATGCTGCAAACGATTGCCGTTAAAGGCGAAAGCAACCTCTCCTGGAGAATCTGTTCCGGAAGAGGTTGGGGGATTTCAACGCCAACGCTGTGTCAGAATAATGGCGCGGTTTCATGCAGCAATTCGTGTCGCGTATTGGCGATCTGCTGTGCCATGAAATCGGCTTCGGGAACGATTTGCGCCAAAAAGAAGTTACAGCTTAGGCCCTTTGCTTTGGCAAAGCCCTTTTCAATGTCGCTATCGGTCAGTTTTTCCAAAGAGCGGAACATTAACCAACCTGCCACACAAATCGAAGTCTGCCGGAGGTAGGGGGAGGCGATAGCCTGAGCGAGGCCAGATGAGTTTTTGCACCTGGAGAGGATATCTTTTGTGGTTTGTTCCAGTTGATCGATAGCATGGGCGAACATCCGCGCCGCTTTAGACAAATTGTCATCAAGATGCGGCTTGGATACAGACATACGCATTTCGGTAATCAGTGACCGCACCGCGGCTCCATTATCACGAAGTAGCTTCCGGCCGATCAGATCCAGTGCCTGAATGCCATTTGTGCCTTCGTAAATTGGGGCAATTCGCGCGTCACGCAGATGCTGGGCTGCGCCTGTTTCCTCGATAAAGCCCATACCGCCATGAACCTGAATGCCAAGGGATGCGTTTTCCACGCCCAGATCCGTTGACCACCCCTTGACCATTGGGATCAGAAGGTTTGCGCGCGTTTGCGCCTTCGTGCGTTCATTTTCGTCTTCATGATGATGAGCAATATCAAGTTGCGCCGCGGCATAAAGTGAAAGCGCGCGGGCGGCTTCGGCGGTTGAGCGCATTCGGATCAGCATGCGCTGGACGTCGCCGAGATGAATGATGCTTTCATCCTGCCCGGTCGTCGGAGATTTCCCCTGTTTGCGATCGCGTGCGTAGGATACAGCTTGCTGATAGGCGCGTTCTGAAATCGCGACGCCCTGTTGCCCGACAGCGAGACGGGCGTTGTTCATCATTGTGAACATGCAAGCCAAACCGTGGCCTTTGTGTCCGACCAGATAACCCTTGGCACCCCCGTTGTCTCCAAAGGAAAGAACAGCGGTCGGGCTTCCATGGATACCAAGCTTATGTTCGAGTGATACACATTTCACATCGTTACGCTCACCTGGTGTGCCATCGGCGTTCACAACGAATTTCGGCACAATGAATAGCGATATACCTTTGACCCCGTTTGGCGCGTCCGGTGTCCGGGCAAGCACAAGATGAACTATGTTGCTTGTCATCTCGTGATCGCCATAGGTGATAAAAATCTTTTGTCCGGTAATCCGGTACGAACCGTCATCTTCTGGCTCGGCCGTGCTGCGAACCTTTGAAAGGTCGGAACCGGCCTGCGGTTCGGTAAGGTTCATGGTGCCGGTCCATTCGCCACTTATCATGCGTGACAGATAAATTGCGCGTTGCTCGTCCGATCCATGTGCGGTCAGAAGTTCAATGGCGCCGGCGGTAAGCATGGGGCACAGGGCAAAGGCCATATTCGCTGAATGCCAAAGCTCTCCTACGGCGGCACCTAAAAGCAACGGCAACCCCATGCCGCCCTCGGTCTGCGGGGCGCTTATGCCCTGCCAGCCGCCTTCACAGAATTTATCATAGGCATCCTTCCAGCCGGTCGGAGTTCTAACATGGCCATCAGTTTGAAGAACCGAACCTTCCTGATCCCCAATACGGTTTAAGGGCGCCAGTACGCCAGAAGCCAGTTTCCCTGCTTCTTCAAGAATGGCATCGACAAGGTCCGGACTGGTTTCTGCGAAGGCCGGGATATCCGAAACGGTTTGCAAACCGATCACATTGTGGATCAGGAACCGCAGATCATGGAGTGGTGGCGTATAGTCGCTCATGGAAAAAGACGTCTCCCTGAATTGTGAGGCGCCCGCTCGGTATCGCCCTCGTTTCGGGGCTTTGTTGCTATATAGCATAATCACAAGGCGGGAGAAGATCGAGTCTGTTTCCTTCTGAAAGTACCAAATTACTCTAAGCTATTAGTTGGATGTTCTTCTGGAAAACCAGTGAGTGTTGCGCCGCACTACTGGCGGTAATATATAATGGTTCCGATATAAATCAGGTGTGAAAACCGTTGCAGGGTCGCCATTCGGGCTTTGGCAAGCTAGACTGCCCTTCCGGTGATCGGAACACGATCTGAAGAACAAGAAAACACAGGAGTATGGCGGTGCTGCGCAAAGGAATATTACCAATTTTGCTTGCGGTGGTGATTTCATTTGCCGGAACGAGGTTGGTGGCGTGTGCCGGTCCGGTTTGGCCAAGCGATGATGAACAGCAGTTTCTGGATGCCTACCGCGACTATGTCGACGAAAGTGCGACCAGCGACCAATATGATCGCGCCGATAAACTGTTCGTCGAAGCGGTTCAGGTTCTCTCCGATACCTATGTGGAAAATATTGATCGCCCGGCGTTTGTCGAGCGTGCGATTGCCAGTTTGCCAAATCTTGAAACTGATGATCACACGCCAGACGGCATCGTTGGTGCTGTACTCGACGAAAGCCTGCACGACTTGGACCCGCATAGCGCATATATGACCGACGATATGTTCCGCCGTTTGCAGGAAAGTACCGAGGGAAGTTTTGCCGGTGTTGGCATCGTGATTTCGCAGGACGAGGACAAGCTGATCCGTATCGTGTCACCGATTGACGATACACCTGCCGCACGGGCTGGCCTGCAACCCAATGACAGGATCACGCATATTGATGGTCATGAAATGAAGGGCGAGCCTATAGCCGAGGCTGTCCGTCTTATGCGCGGTCGCATCGGCGACCCGGTGACACTGTCGATACAGCGCAAGCAGGAAAACTTTGACGTCACCGTGAAACGTGCACGGATCGAGGTGCCGTCGGTTACCGCATCAATCATCGATAACGATTTGGCCTACATCCGTGTGTCGCGTTTTGATGCCAGCACATTGGATCAGACACGCGAATATCTTGAAATGCTGGAAAACAGGATTGGGTCACCACGGGGCGTAATCGTTGATTTGCGACGCAACCCGGGTGGATTGCTTGATAGTGCCGCTGATATCGCCGATCAATTCCTGAGCAAGGGGCTGATTGTTGCGACCGAAGGGCGGGGCGAACGTAAATTGCGCAGCTATGAAGCAGACAGCAGCGATTATTTTGACGGTGCGCCCATGGCTATTCTGCTTGACCGTGGATCGGCGTCGGGCGCCGAATTGATGGCGGCCGCCCTGCGTGAAAACGGGCGAGGTGTCATCATCGGCGAACAGTCGTTTGGTAAAGGTTCAATGCAACGCATCATGCCGTTGACTTCTGGCGGTGGTCTTAAAATCACGACTGGTTATTACACGACGCCGGAAAACCACATCGTCCAGGGCAATGGTGTTGTCCCGGATATCGAAGTCAAACTTCCTGATGCCGAAGAGTTCGAGCGGGAGGTTGATCTTGAGCACGCCTTGCCGCCGCGTCGCCGCGATCCGCGCAAGGTTCTTGCATCAATGGATGCAGCAAGTTGCGAACGCGATATAGAGGTTACCCGTATCGGCAAATCTGCAACAAATGATAACCCGTTGGACGCCGAAGGCGATGGCGAGGCCAAAGCCAAGGAATTGCAGCGCGATACTGTTCTTGAATGTGCCGTGGGCTATTTCAGTGACGGTAAGCTTGCTGTGTATAGGGATCAGGTGGAGCCACTTTTGCGCGCGGGGCTCTAATTGCGATAAATTGTCAAAAAACGCGGCCCTGCAAAAGGCCG
>NZ_AUNC01000020.1:0-56909 GCF_000714555.1 Thalassospira permensis NBRC 106175
CGTCGGTGGAGGCGGGTTATAGGCCGCACCCAAGGAACTGTCAAACCCTTTTTTGGAAAAAAATGCGCTAAAAATGCAAAAAGTTGGAAAGCCGGTTTTCCCTTAATTCCCGCCGCAGCCCGCCATATCACTGTCTGATTGAGTGCGCCGCAGCATCATTTTGACCATATGGTTAGGAATTGCATTTCCCCGATTACGCCAACCGCAGAAAACAGCCGTTTCACCCTTGGCACCACCGCACCACCATTTTGCACAGCACAAAACGGGCATCCACAGCCTTTCATCCCACCCCAGCCGTCTTTTGCGAACACATATATATAACGGGCCGTCGTGAAATCAGATTTGCCCCGAAAAGCCGGCACCAAAACCGCGCCAAAACACCGGGCCGTCACCGGCAATTTGCACACATATATATAAGTGTACGAATCACGAAATGCGTCGGATGCCGTCCGGCCCCGGCAGCGCGGCATTCAGGATGGTGATTCGCAGATACCGGCACACATTTTGGCCTGTGATCATACGCATCGACAAAAGGTGTGAATTTAAATGGTTAACACGCTGCCATTTTCTTGCCATTCTCGCCATTCAGATCAGCTTCGTTCTTGTGAAGATCCTGCCTTATTCATTTCAACGGTTCGTAAACCATATCCCGGCATCATGGCCTTAACGGGATGGTGCCCAACCAGTGGTGAATTGGCATTTCACATTTACGAGTCTTTTTTGTATAAGGTTCGTGCCGATGTTGCCGCAAAGAGCAACTCGTTGGGCACACTGCATTATTAGTTCTAGGGGAGTTCTGCGGCAATGGCCGGAAGAGACTTGGTATCTATTGCCACCATCATGGCAATCTTGGGGGGGACTGCGGGTTTCATCCTCTCTGACCATTACTCCAACGCTTCGGATACCGCTTTATCAGCCAGTGCTGCTGAAAGCGAGTTAAGCGCTTCTTCCTCGTCCGGTGTGACCGAAACGGCCAATCTTCCCGATAATGAACCCCGTCTTGAAACGGTTGTGTTGGAAAAAGGTTCCAACCTGATGGCAACTTTAACCGCGGCGGGACTGGAACGGTCGGTTGCGTTCAATGCCATAGAAGCCCTTCGCGATGTTTACAATCCCCGCAAACTGCGCGCGGGCCAGGAATTCGACCTTGTTTATGGCAGCGACGTTGAAGGGGATAGCGGCCTTTTTGATACGCTGCGCTTCCAGCCTGATCCCGAAACCGTTGTTTCCGTTTCACGTACCGATGACGGTTTTACCGCCTCAAGCGACAAAATCGCACTGACCCCTGTGCGCAATGTTTCATCGGGCGTGATTGATCAAAGCCTGTTCCTTGCCGCTGAAAAGAACGGTATGCCGCTTTCGGTGCTGATGGAACTGATCGAGCTTTATTCCTATGAAGTCGATTTCCAGCGCGACATTCAGCCCGGTGACAGTTTCGAGGTGATGTTCGAGGAACTGCGCAACGATGCCGGTGAACGTGTTCGTTATGGCGATGTGGTTTATGCCAGCATGACGCTGAGCGGCAATAATGTCCGCCTGTATTCCTATAAAGACAGCAATGGCGATGTCGACTTCTATAACCAGAAGGGCGAATCGTATCGCCGTGCCCTGATGCGCACCCCGATCAATGGTGCGCGTCTGTCATCGGGCTTTGGCGCGCGCAAGCATCCTATCCTTGGTTTTACCAAGATGCACAAGGGTGTGGATTTCGCCGCCCCACCGGGAACGCCGATCTTTGCGGCCGGTAACGGCACCGTTGCCCAGATCGGCCGCAATGGGGGTTATGGCAACTATATCCGTCTGCGCCACAACGATTCCTATGATACCGCATATGCCCATATGAAGGGCTTCGCCAAGGGCCTTAAACAGGGATCGCGGGTCAAGCAGGGGGATGTGATCGGTTATGTCGGCACCACCGGCGCATCGACCGGCCCGCACCTGCATTTCGAAATCCTGAAAAACAACGCCCAGGTCAACCCGATCAAGGTCAAGATGCCAAGCGGCAAGACCCTTAAAGGAAACGAACTGAAAACTTTCCTGGCCAAGGCAGAGGGAATGCGCGGGCAGTATGCGGAACTTTCGATGCATAACCGCAAGGTCGCCAGCGCCGAATAAACAGCACTTCCTGAAAATTTAGCAAGCCCGCCATTTGGCGGGCTTTATGCTTTTGGTGCCTGTTCACCACCCAGTATTTTATCCAGTTCAAGAATAAGACCGTCATAGAAATCACGTGCCATACCCGATAACGGCCGCACGTTGGACGTAATGATTTCCAGTGGCTCCATAATGCGAGGACGAAACGGCAGCAACCGGATGTTGGGAAAGTTGAAGGCATCGCTGAAATACCGGCAATTAAGCGCATCTACCAATGTCAAACCCATGCCGAGATTGACAAACGACATGGCATGAACCGTCGTATGGACCTCGATGATACGATTGAACGTGATCCCGGCATCGTCATAAGCCCTGCGCAATTCCCGTGTAGTGGCATTTTCCGAATCAAGTGTGATCCAAGGTGATGTTCCGGCATCCGCCAATGTCACCTCATCAAGCTGTGCCGCAGGATGATCAAGTGGAACGGCACAGAAGCAGGGCAAATCCATCGAAACCGACTCATGGCTAAGCGAGCTTTCCGATTTATCCACCAGTCCGATCTGATACTGCCCGGATGCCACCCCCTGCCGGATCACTGAACAACCCGCATGATGCAGGCTGACCTGCACTCCGGGATTCCTTTTCATGTAATCGGCAATCAGTTCCGGCAGGAAGCGATAGGCAGGGCCAAAGATGGAACAGATCCGAAGACGCCCGCCCTTGTTATTGCGTGCCGCTTTCAGACTGTCTTCAAGATGGCTAAGCCCTTGCAGGATTGAATAAACTTCATCATGCAGGAAGTGCGCTTCGTCGGTCGGCAGGAGTTTACCGTTATGCCGCACAAACAGCTTGTAGCCGATTTCCGCCTCGAAATTCGCCAGCATCTTGCTGGCAGCAGGCTGGCTGACGAAGCTTCGTTCGGCCGCGCGGGTGATGCTGCCAGTGACAAAAACCTCGTGAAATATCCGTAAACGCTTGATATTCATCAATCATAACTCGAAGTTATCGAACCATTAAAAACATTCAATACCATTATTCTCGTTCTTATCCTAGGATCACGATGATTTTGCACCGGGGGCCGGAAATCGCGTCTGATGCAGCAGCATCACAGATTGCGATACGGAAAACCGGTTTGCAGAAACAGCATCAACAAGAATCTTAATCAGGGAAGCATAATGAATAAATTTGCCTCGGCTCTGGCTGTCAGTGCAGCCATGATTTTCGTCCAGACGTCGGCCAGTCAGGCCGAAGAAGGCACATCAACACTTCAGGCCGTCAAGGATCGCGGCAGTGTTAGCTGTGTGATCGGGAACTCCTTCCCGGGCTTTTACAGCCTGAACAAGGAAGGCGAATGGCAGGGCATGGATATCGATATGTGCCGTGGCGTTGCCGCAGCCGTTTTCGGAGATGCAGGCAAGGTCAACTTCCTGCCGGTTCAGTGGGCACAGAGCTTTACCACGATCAAAAGCGGCAAGGGCGACATCCTTTCCAAAGGCATGACCTGGACCCTGTCACGTGATGTAAGTCAGGGCCTCGACTTCCTTGACACCTATTTCTATGACGGTCAGGGCTTCATGGTCCGCAAGGACCTTGGTGTCACGTCTGTCAAACAGCTTAAAGGGGCGACGGTCTGCGTGCTGACCGGCACATCAAGCGAACTGAACCTTGCCGATTACAGCCGGACACATGGTCTGGACCTGAAAACAGTTGTTTTCGATGATTCGGCCGTGCGTAACACCGCGTTCTTTAACGATAACTGCGACGCGCTGACCAATGACAAATCCGGCCTTGCCGCCCAGCGTTCCGCCGCACCGAACCCGGCAGATTATGTTGTTCTGCCCGAAACCATTTCCAAGGAAGCCCTGTCATTTGCCGTCAAACAGAATGACAGCGAATGGGCCAATGTCGTGAAATGGACCTTCCAGGCGATGGTGGCCGCCGAGGAGTACGGCATAACCTCGGAAAATGTTGATGACATGCGCGCCAATTCGGAAAGCCCGATCATCCGTCGTATTCTGGGGGTCGAAGGTGATCTGCATGTCGGTCTGGGATTGCCGCAGGACTGGGCCTATCAGGTCATCAAGAATGTTGGCAATTACGGCGAAATCTATGAACGCAATGTCGGCCCGGACAGCGTTCTTGGTCTGGACCGCGAAGGTACGCTGAATGCCCTTTGGCAGGATGGCGGCCTGATGTATGCAAAGTCATTCCGTTAATTCCGTACGTTCAGACAGGCTGGTGATCCAGCCTGTCTGAGTGCCCCACATTCCCACGGTTACCCCGGTATGAACTTTATTTCGCCATCGCGTCCAAAACCCGGCATCGCGCACAGCATTTTCTCCTGTCTGAACAGGGATTCAACACGTGGCGTGGTCATACAGGCCGCAACGCTTGGCCTTGTGCTGGCAGTACTTTTGTATCTGTTTTCAAATTCGGCACAGAACCTTGACAGGCTCGGTCTGAGTTTCGGGTTTGACTTTCTGCAAACGACCGCCGGCTTTGACATAAGCTGGAGCCTGATCGCCTATGACCCGAGCATGAGCTATTGGCGGGTCTTTCTGGTCGGGATCGTCAACACCCTGTTCCTGTCCTTCTGTGTCATTGTCTTTGGCACCCTTATCGGCACCATTGTTGGCATTTTGCGCCTGTCCCATAACCCGTTGGTATCGCAACTGGCGCGTTGTTATGTCGAGGTGGTCCGCAATGTCCCGCTGCTGATCCAGATTATTTTCTGGTTCACCACCGTCTTTTCCGCCCTGCCGCCACCGCGCAGCGGTTACGGATTTGCCGGGCTGGTCTTTTTGAACAATCGCGGCTTTTACATGCCATCCGCCGTCACCGATATGTCCGGCTGGCTGATTGCGGCAGGAAGCCTGACTTTGTTTGGCACACTCTGGTTCCTGCTGCGTGGCATACGTCGCCAGCAACGCCAGAACGGATCGGTCAGCCGTTCGTACCGGATTGCCTTTGCCCTCTGGGGGCTTGTGGTATGTGGCATGGCCCTGATCGTTGGCAGTTCATTGCGCTGGTCCGTCCCGGCGTTGCAGGGCTTCAATATCGAGGGTGGCATGTTTTTGCCCTCGGCATTTGGCGCGGCCTTTATCGCAATGACGGTTTACCGGTCCGCCGCCATTGCCGAAACCGTGCGTGCGGGTATGGAATCCATCAGCAAGGGACAACATGAAGCCGCCGCAACCATCGGCTTTTCAAGGTTTCAGACGCTTCGCCTGATCCTGATTCCGCAGGCCGTTCGTGCCATTATTCCGCCGCTTGCCAATTCCTGGCTGGTCGCGACCAAGGATTCGTCGCTTGCCGTTGCCATCGGCTTTCCCGAACTGGTGTCGGTCTTCATGCAGACATCGGTCAACCAGACGGGGCGCGCGATCGAGATCATTACGATGGTGATGGGCTTTTACGTCGTGGTCAGTCTGATCATTTCATATCTGCTCAACAAATATAACGCCCACGTGCAAATCAAGGCGAGGTAAGCAATGTCTGAACAGAAGCTCAAACATTTCGTTCCCACCCCGCCCCGCCTTCCGGCCACGAACGAGCAAAACCTGCTGCGTCGCATTCAAAAGCGCTGCTTTAACAGCATCGGCAACAGCCTGCTGACCATTTCGGTTCTGGTGCTGATCTATTATGTCGCGAAGTCGTTTCTTGACTGGGCTGTCTTCAACGCGGTGTGGAATGCGGCCACCCGGCGCGAATGCATGGATATAAGCCCGGATGGTGCCTGCTGGGCCGGTGTGATCGACTGGTTTAACGGCCTGATTTACGGGCGTTATCCGGATGAAGAACAATGGCGCGTCAATGGCGGTGTCATCATGGCGCTTTTGTGGTTATTGCCCCTGATGACCCGGCGCATTGCCTATCGCAATTCCATCCTGATCAGCTGGATCACCCTGTATCCGTTCCTTGGGGCCTATATGTTTCTTGGCGGCACCTTCGGACAGGATGTCGGGATCATTCATATGATCTTTACGTCGCTGGCTGCGGGCTACTTCATCCTGCTGTATCTGAACTGGATGCTGTGTGCCGCCGGGCAGCCATCCCTGCCGGAAAGGCTGACACCGCTGACGTCAAAGCTGTTTCGGCGCGGGCAACATATGAACGGTTTCCTTTTGGTCTGGGCCGTTCTGTCGATCCTTTGCGGCGGCGTACTGGCGCAGGTGCATCTGGAACCGGTTCCGGTGGATCGTTGGGGCGGATTGTTCCTCACACTGATCATTGCATCCTTTGCGATTACCATGTCCATTCCGGTCGGCATTCTGCTGGCACTCGGGCGACGCTCGAAACTACCGGTCATTCACTGGCTATCGATGATGTTGATCGAACTGGTGCGCGCGGTGCCGCTGATTACCGTTCTGTTCATGGCCGTCACCCTTTTGCCGATCTTTTTGCCAAGCGGTGCCGAGCCCGACAAGCTGTCGCAAGTCCTGTTTGCGGTCTGCCTGTTTGCCGGGGCCTATATGGCCGAAAACATTCGCGGCGGCCTGCAAGCCATTCCCGACGGCCAATATGAAGCCGCCCAGACACTGGGGCTTGGCTATTGGCTGACCATGGGCCTGATCATTCTGCCACAGGCCATGCGGCTGATGATCCCCAACATCATGACATCCTTTATCAGCATGCTCAAAGACACGACCCTGGTGTCGATCATCGGCCTGTTCGACATCATGCTGATGGCGCGCAATATCGCCAACGACAAAAACTGGATCGGCCTTCATACAGAGCCGCTTGCCCTGATTTCGATCCTGTTCTTTGTGATGTGCTACGGCATGTCGCAATACAGCCTGAACCTTGAAAAACGACTGAAAGCGCATCGCTCATGACTCTGTCTGATCCGCAGGCACCGGCAGGCAAATTGTCCCGCCCGGCCATTGAAATCGATAACCTGAACAAATGGTTTGGATCCTATCACGCATTGCGTGACGTCTCCCTGACCGTTGGCGAGCAGGAAATCATGGTGGTGTGCGGCCCCTCTGGCTCCGGCAAGTCCACTTTGATTCGCTGCCTCAACCATCTTGAGGAATATCAGGAGGGCCGGATTTGCGTCTTTGGGCAGGAACTTGCCCGCGACCAGAAAAGCGACCGCTTCATTCATCAAACCATGGGCATGGTATTTCAGAACTTTAATCTGTTTCCCCATCTTACGGTTTTACAGAATTGCACGCTTGGCCTGACATGGTTGCGCAAGAAAACCGAAAGCGAAGCCCGCGATATCGCCATGGGATTGCTTGAACGTGTTGGCATCGAGCATCTTGCGGATCGCTTCCCCGGGCAGCTCTCCGGCGGTCAGCAACAGCGCGTGGCGATTTCGCGCTCCCTCGCGATGGACCCCAAAATCATGCTGTTTGATGAACCGACATCCGCTCTGGATCCGGAAATGGTCAAGGAGGTGCTTGATGTGATGGTCAAGCTTGCTGAAACCGGCATGACCATGGTGTGTGTCACCCACGAAATGCAGTTCGCCCGTCAGGTCGCTGATCGCGTGGTGTTCATGCAGGACGGCGAAATTGTTGAAGTTGGCCCACCTGAGCAAGTCCTCTTGCATCCGCAATGGGATCGCACGCGGGAGTTCCTCAATCACATTCTTTAGGTCCTGATCCCCTAATCCCCGATACACGCCCTGAAACGGAACACATCGAGATGTTGGCAAAACATTCATCGAACTATATCCATGCGCCTTATTGGCAGGCGGCCATCGCGCCGAAAAAAACAGAAGCATCGATCAACCACCGCGATCTTCCCAAGCGTGCCGATACTGTCATTATCGGCGGGGGCTATACCGGCATCTCGGCCGCCATCACCCTTGCCCGCGCAGGGCAGAAAGTCGTTGTTTTCGAAGCCGACGCGTTCGGTAACGGTGCCAGCAGCCGCAATGGCGGGATGCTGGGTCCAAGCTTTAGCAAACTCGGTGAAAATGGCCTTGAACGCCAATATGGCCGCGAACAGGTTCACGCCACGATCCGCGAAAGTCTGTCCGCCTTTAACTGGCTGGTGAATTTCATCCGCAACGAACAGATCGACTGCGACCTTCAGATTTGCGGCCGTTTTCGCGGCGCCAGTCACCCCGCTCACTATGCCGGTCTGATCGAACAGGCCAGCGAAATCGCCAAGATTGTCGACTTCCCCGCGATTGAAATCAGCCGCACCCAACAGGGCGACGAAGTCGGATCGAACGCCTATTACGGCGGCGTGGTTTATCCGACCGATGGCGCGGTCCATCCGGCCAAGCTTTTTCACGGTCTGTGTGAAATTGCAAAGCGCGACGGGGCATTACTGTTTGATCACAGTCCCGTACGTCAGGTGATTAAAAACAACAGCCAGTTCACCATCAGCATCGATGACAAGAAAATCACCGCCGATCATGTCATCATCGCGACCAACGGATATACCGGCGGGCCGTTCGGTAAATTCAAACGCCGCCTGATTCCGATCCGATCCGCGATGATCGCCACCGAAGAATTGCCGGAATCCGTCATCCGGTCGGTGTCACCCAAACTACGCTGTCATGGCAGCACCGAACGCCTGTCGGTCTATTACCGTCCCTCCCCCGATGGCAAACGCATCCTGTTTGGCGGGCGGTCGCTTGGTTATGGTGATTGCCCGCAGATATATCATAAATACCTGCAAAACTTCATGACGCGCCTGTTCCCGCAGCTATCAAACGCAAAACTTGACTACGTCTGGTCGGGCAAAATCGCCTACACCTTCGATCATGTCCCCCATATCGGGGTAATGGATGGCATGCATTATGCCATGGGCTATTGCGGATCGGGCGTGGGACGGGCGAATTACTTCGGACGCAAGATTGCGCAAAAGGTGCTTGATCAGGCCGAAGGCTACACAATCTTTGAAGAATTCCCCTTCAAGACCCGCCCGTTCTATACCGGTCATCCGTGGTTCCTGCCCGCGATCATGAAATGGCACAGCTTGGCGGATCGACTTGGGTTTTAGGGGCGGCATTAATCCCCCTCGGAAATAAGAAAAGGGCGGCCCGACGGAGCCGCCCTTGCTTGTCTTTTAATCCATAGCCGATTGCTGGGGCCTATGCCGCATCCTGTTCGAACTGCAACCTGGCCAGACGGCCATAAAGCGGGTTTGATTCCATAAGTTCCTGATGGGTCCCTATGGCAATCAGCTTTCCGTCATCAATCACGGCAATCCGGTCGGCATGCAGCACGGTTGCCAGTCGATGGGCAATCACAAGGGTGGTGCGTGTTGCCATGATGGTTTCAAGTGCTTTCTGGACCACCTGCTCGCTTTCGGCATCCAGCGCACTGGTGGCTTCGTCAAGCAGCAGAACCGACGGATTGCGCAGGATTGCGCGTGCAATCGCGATGCGCTGGCGCTGCCCACCCGAAAGACGAACGCCCCTTTCCCCCAGGAAGCTGTCAAAACCGTCGGGCAACCGATCAAGGAATTCGGTCGCATGGGCGGCATCGGCCGCCGCCCGGACGTCCTCGTCGGACGCGTCAGGGCGGCCATAGCGGATGTTTTCCCACGCATTGGCGGCAAAAATCACCGGATCCTGCGCCACCAGACCAATCCGTTCGCGCACGGCTATCGGATCAGCCGTACGGATATCGACGTCATCGACCTTGATCACGCCGTTCGCCGGATCGTAGAATCGCAGCAGAAGCTGAAACACGGTGGTTTTGCCCGCACCCGACGGGCCGACAAGTGCTACGGTTTCCCCCGGTTTGACCTGCAACGAAAAACCGGTCAGTGCCGAGCGGTCCGGGCGCGCCGGATAATGAAAAGTGACGTTTTCAAAACTGACATGGCCAAGATGTTTTTGCGGCATCTGGACGGGGTTTGCCGGTGCGGCAATCGCCGGTTCGGTTTCAAGCAACCCCATCAGGCGTTCAGCCGCCCCCGCCGCGCGTTGCAGATCACCGATCACCTCGCTGATGGCACCGACAGAACCGGCAACAACAATGGCATAGAACACAAAGGCAGAAAGGTCCCCGGCCGAAATCGTGCCATCCAGCACGTCATGCCCGCCGATCCACAGGATCGTCCCCACCGCGCCAAAGACCATGACGATAACGATGGCGGTCAGAAGGGCGCGCGCCGAAATACGCGAAATCGCGGTTTTGAATGCGCCTTCGACAAAGCCATCAAACTTGTCGCTTTCAATCTTTTCGTGGGTATAGGCCTGGACCGTCCGCAGGGCATTGAGCGATTCTTCGGAAAAGGCACTGACATCGGCAATGCGGTCCTGTGCCTCACGCGACAGGCGGCGCACCCGGCGCCCGTAACCGATGATCGGCACAACCACCAACGGCACGACCAGCAAAACAAGTGCGGTCAGTTTGGGGCTGGTAATCGCCAGCATGGTCAGACCGCCGACAAACATCAGGATATTGCGCAGCGCAATCGAAACACTTGATCCGATCACGACCTGCAAAAGGGTGGTGTCTGTTGTCAACCGCGAGAGGACTTCACCCGTCCGGGTGACCTCAAAGAATCCCGGATCCAGCCGGATGATGTGGGCGTAAACCGCCGAACGGATATCGGCAACAACACGCTCCCCGATCCACGATACCAGAAAGAACCGGGCATAGCTTGCCCCGGCCATAAGCAGCGTTACGGCAAACAGAACAAAAAGCGCCTGATCAAGCAGGGAGGCATTGCCATCGGCAAACCCCTGATCAACAAGCATGCGCAACCCGCTGCCAAGCGCAAGCACCGTGCCCGACGCAACAACCAGTGCCACCATCGCACCGGCAACCTGCAACCTGTAGGGCCGAACGAAGGGGATAATGGCGCGAAGAGCGGAGAAATTACGACTGGAGTCCCTGTCTGCAAGACGGGGTGAAGTACGAGGATTTAATGCCACAGCAGCCTTCCAGTTTACGCTTTTCCTGCCATTTCCATGATCGGATCAGTCGAGATCAAGTCGCCGACCGGTTTTCACCGCAAGATCAGCCGAAAGCTGATCGGTCAGCGTCGTCGACCCGCGGGTCGAGGTCCAGCTTTCATTGTCTTCATCGAAATCATAATGGCTGGCCCCGCTGACCGGCGAGGACATCCATATCTGGCGGTTCGGACCATGTTTATTGATGATGAACTGTTCACCCGAGTCGAGCTCGATCGTCAGGATTCCCGATTGCAGATCGACATCAAGATCATCGCCCATCTCGTCATCTATATGATCCGAGAGGGTTTCGATGGTGTCATCAGCAAGCTGATGGAAGCGGGTTTCATCAAGGGCCACGATCAACACTCCGTCTGTCAAAAGGGGCAAAACGCCCCCTGGCAAGGCGACAATTTCATATGCTGGCGCACCATACTATATAAAGAGTCTCGCGCAAGTCTGCATCACACAGGAACCACGGATTATTACCCGATGCGGTGTGCAATATCACCCTGCCCTGTGGGAAAAAACGCCTATCGCAACCGTTAATCAGGCTTTATCCAATAATTCCCGGATACAGGGGTTGCATAGGTCGATTTTTTACCTTATACACCGCGCTTCAAATTCCGGAGTGATAGGCGATGAAAAAAGACATCCATCCCGATTACCATGAAATCACCGTTCAGATGACGGACGGCAGCAGCTTCACCACCAAATCGACCTGGGGCAATCCGGGCGACGTTCTGAAGCTTGACATCGATCCGAAAAGCCATCCGGCTTGGACTGGTGTTCATCGTCTGCTCGACAGCGGCGGTCAGCTCGCGAAGTTCAAAAAACGCTTCGCCGGTTTCAATATCGGTAATAACTAAGCAAATTTCGCCTTCCTGGCGATTTATGGGATCAGCGCCCGCTAGCGTCTTCATGATGCTGCGGGCGTTTTTCTTTTCCGGATGCAGAATCAGAATGGT
Source organism: Thalassospira permensis NBRC 106175 (assembly GCF_000714555.1). Taxonomy (NCBI): domain Bacteria; kingdom Pseudomonadati; phylum Pseudomonadota; class Alphaproteobacteria; order Rhodospirillales; family Thalassospiraceae; genus Thalassospira; species Thalassospira permensis. The sequence continues at coordinate 11,932 of NZ_AUNC01000020.1, forward strand.
ATGCAACCCAGCTATACGGTGGCATTAGCCATATTTAATGGTCATCCGGACATTTTCTTGCCATAATCTTCAACCGGCGCTATACCGCGCGGAAAATGGGGATGGGGTCCCCCTATTGTCAGGAAGACTGGGCTAACCGAATGAACCAGGTGATTGCGCGCACCCAGGTCAGTTATGAGGTCTATGTAAAAGACCGTTCAGGGCGTTGGGAAATTCACGCCCACTTTACCGGTGCGCAGAAAAAGCAGGCCGAGGAAGAGGCGCGCTCGCTTGAAAAGATGGCGCATGTCTCGGCTGTGAAGGTCATTCGCGAAGTCTATAACCACGCGACCAATGCCGCGGATGAATATGTCATCTATGAAACGCGGCAAAGCGGCGCAAAAGACAAACCCCAGAACGCACCAAAGACAGCACCAACCCGCCCGGCCCCGGCGCGTGCGCCGACAAGCCCCCCCGAACAGGTTTCAACACCGGCCCCAAAACCGGCCCGGACAAAGGTCAAAACAGCCAGCCCGGATGAAAGCCCCGGCCTCATTGCTGTGGCGCTGAAACTGGTGATGGCGTTTTGCATCGCGATTGCCATCGGTCTGGCTGCGATGCTTGGCGCATCTCACGGGCTTGAATATCTGCCGCGCATGGGGCTTTCGATCAGTCAGGGCTTCTACGACAAGGCCAATTTCATATCCTTTATTGTCGGCTTCCTTGCCAGTGCGACACCGATGCTGATGAGCATCACAAGCAAATTCAAGGGCAAGGCACGAACAGAGCCGGCGCAACAGCCCGTGGCCAAACGTTCCGCCAGACCGGGGCGCAAGACGGCATCGTCGAACCGCCCGTCCTTATCGGGCAGCTTTGCAGAAATGGCCGCCGAGGTTGCGCGTTCTGAAAATGAAGCAATGCCCGACATCGATACGGATGAAACCGACGATACCCAATCCGCATCCGAACAGCGCGATGACGGCATCCCCGATCAGCCAATGACCGTAACGCCAGCCCTTCAGGCCACGCGCGAGGTCATGAAATCCTTCATCGCTGGTTCGATAGAGGCCATCAAGCGGACCGTTCCGAACATGGACGCCTATCACAAATTCGGCGTCAATCTATACGTTGCCGGTGCCTGTGACGCCTGTAGCGAGAAGAACGCCCTTGGCACCAGTCAGGGACGAAGTGTTCTGAAGGACTGCATTTCCGCACTTGGGGCAACCCACAATATGGCCGACACATTCTGCAAGAATGTCGACAGCTATATCCTGGAACCGAAATACAAGGACATGTATGGCGCGGGCAGAAGCTCGATGGATGCCTACATGAAGGACGATCAGAGCATCACCACATCGGTGTCGCGTGCGATTGCGTCATGGTCCGAAAAGCCGACTGGCGCGCCAGCAAACGCAAATAACAAGCTGCATGCGCTGATGTTTACCGACATCGTCAATTCGACCCAGATGACCCAGCAACTGGGCGATGTCGGCGCCCAGAAGATGGTGCATATCCACAACCAGATCGTGCGCACCGCCCTGATCAATAATTACGGCAAGGAAGTGAAGCATATGGGGGATGGCATCATGGCCGTGTTCCCGTCGTCTGCAAGTTCCGTCGAAGCCGCCATCGAAATTCAGCGCAACATGGCGCAGCATAATGGCCGCGAGGACCTGAAATTCCAGATTCGCATCGGCATCAATGCCGGCGAGGCCATTGCCGAAGAAAACGATCTGTTTGGCAGCGTCGTGCAGCTTGCCGCACGTGTCTGCGCCCAGGCCGGTGGGGATGAAATTCTGGTATCGCAGAACGTGAAGGATACCTACGCCGGCAGCCGGGCGACCTTCACATCGAAAGGCACACGCCAGATGAAGGGCTTTGCCGAACCGATAGAAGTCTTTGCCGCGACCCCGCGCGCCTGAAGCATTTTGCCTTTAATCTGAAGAAGGTGGCTGAACCGTTGCTCAGGCTGAACAGCGTGCCGCGACCTGAAGCTCCATCCGCGCCGTTCGCATATAAAGCGAATGGGCCCGTTCCATAAGATCGCGAAGGGCGGGGGGAAATCCTGTTTCTTCGTCGCAGTCGTCACGAACACAGATTTGCAGATCGACCATCAGATCATCAATATCAACCGCATCTTCCCAATCAATCTCGCCCTCTTCAACCGCCCGCACCGCAAGCAGCCACGCCATCGCCCGGATCAGGCGGCTGGTCATGCGCATCTCCTCAACGAATTGCTTCATTTTGGCACTGCCGTGAATCCCATGGCGCGATGCGGTTCGATTTGCGGAAAGATAATTACGCGCCTCCACCAGCAGGGTGAAAGCCTCGTCATAGGTTCGCGAAAGAGGAACAATCGCGAAGTTGCTTTGATAGGGTTGCCCGATCCCGGTCGGGTGATCCTTTTTTGCCATAAAGCTTATATGGGAAACGGACACCGGGCTTCAAGCATCCGGGAAAATTTGCTCTGAATTTGCCCCGAAATAGAAAGACCGCCCCAAAGGGCGGCCTTGCCTCAACCTGCTAAACTTGCCGGACTTTTTTTTATTCTTGATCTTGTTTGTGGCCGAACTCTAGCTAGCGGTTGGCAAGGGGTCAAGGTAATAAGTGTCGGAAATATGACAGTACGTATTAATACGTACCGAAATACGTATAAACAGTACGTAAAAGGCGAAAACATAAAAAGAACCGCCCTGAATTCGGGCGGTTCAGTTTAACAGGGAGGCATCGAAACATCACGTTCGACAAGGGGCCAAACAGTGGCCCACTACCCATATATAAGACGGTAAGTTTAAGATTCAATTAACCGGAGGTTTAAAAATATATCCTCACGTTTAATGTTTTGGCGTACCCGCCCCCGTCAGTTCTTGAAAAGCGCTTCCGCCCCGGCACGAACACCATTGCGATGCTCCATTGCCGCATCAACCCGCACCAGTTCCTGCTCCAGGGCGGCTCGATAATCGACAAGGTTTTCAATCGACATTCCGTCAAGGCTCCGCGGCAGGCCGAACATCGCGGCCAAAGGTTTTTGCAGGTCGTCTTCTTCCACAGTCATCCTCCTTTGACATTTTGCCCCTGGCGGTTTTGCCGCTATTACATAGGGATCGAATTTATCATTCGCTATGGAGTTTTGTCATGACCTTGCCAGACGACCTTGCCCCAAGCCTTGCCCCAGACCTTGCCAAAGACATGCAGGCAATCGAAATCCGTATTGACGGCGAAAACCGCTATCTTGCCGCAGGCAAGGTCGCGATGCCGCAAATCGCGCAGGGCGAGGTTCTGGTGCGTATTCGTGCCGCCGGGGTCAACCGGCCCGATCTGATGCAGGTGGCCGGCATGTATCCCCCGCCCCCCGGCGCATCGGAAATCCCGGGGCTTGAACTTTCCGGTGAAATTGTTGCCACCGCCCCCGATGTCACGACATGGAAGATTGGTGATCAGGTTTGCGCACTGGTCACCGGCGGCGGCTATGCCCAATATGCCGCGGTCCCCGCCGCCCAATGCCTGCCGGTCCCGGCTGGCCTTTCCATGACAGAAGCCGCAAGCCTTCCCGAAACATTCTTTACCGTCTGGCACAATGTTTTCGACAAGGCCGGGCTGAAATCCGGCGAAACCTTCCTTGTTCATGGTGGCACATCGGGGATCGGCACCACCGCGATCCAGCTTGCCAAGGCGTTTGGCGCGCGCGTGATCACAACGGCCGGCAGCGATGACAAATGCCAGGCCTGTCTGGACCTTGGTGCGGATATCGCCATCAATTACAAAACACAGGATTTCGTCGAACAGGTAAAATCCGCAACCGATGGCAAGGGGGCCGATGTCATCCTTGATATGGTGGCGGGCGACTATGTTGGCCGCAATTTCAAGGCGGCTGCGATGGAGGGCCGCATCCTGATCATTGCCTTCCTGAACGGGCCAAAGGCCGAAACCAACTTTACCCCGCTTCTGTTAAAGCGCCTGACCCTGATGGGATCAACCCTGCGCGCCCAGCCGGTTGCCAACAAGGGCGCGATTGCAGAAAAGCTGCGTCAACAGGTCTGGCCGCTATTTGAAAACGGCACGATCAAACCGGTCATTTACCAAACCCTGCCGATGGATCAGGCCCAACAGGCGCATGAGATTTTGCAGGGTGGCGCACATGTTGGAAAAGTGGTACTGGAAGTGCCTTGATCGTTTACGGATCCGGGTTGAAGGCATATCGATCACCATCGACTTCACCCTTTCCCGGCAACAGGCCTTCGATTGCGGGTCGAAAAGAAATATTCTTTTCGATAACCTGCAACAGATTGTTGCTTTTAACCGCACATTGATCGAAAAGAGCGCTGTGGCGGTTCCAGCGACGCGCGGCACTCACCTTGGGTTGCCTTTGCTGCGTTGCCGGAACACCAAAACAGATTATATTCTGGGGCAGATATTCCCGCGTATTTGGGGTTCATCCCATCGCCGGTCTCCAGAGAGAGAAAGAGTAAACAGGAGGAATTATGGCTCAGCCCCTCATGCCCAAAGCAACGGCCGTATGGCTTATCGACAATACCGGTTTGTCGTTCCGGCAGATTGCAGCCTTTACCGAGCTGCATGAACTGGAAATTCAGGCCATCGCCGATGGCGATGTCAATCAGGGGATTGTCGGCCTTGATCCGGTTGCCAACGGTCAGTTGACCAAAGACGAGATCGCGCGCTGCGAAGCTGATCCGCGTGCATTGCTGAAAATGGCAAAGTCCGACCTGCCGCGTCCGCGCGCGCATGGCAAAGGCGCACGTTACACCCCGGTTTCAAAACGCCAGGATCGCCCGAATGCGATTGCATGGCTGCTTAAACACCATCCGGAACTCTCGGATGCGCAGATTTGCAAACTGATCGGGACCACCAAGGACACGATTGGCAAAATCCGCGACCGTACGCATTGGAATTCGGCCAACCTGACGCCGCGCAACCCGGTGACCATGGGGCTTTGCATCGAACTTGACCTTGAAAAACAGGTCGTGATCGCACGCAGCAAAAACCCGGAAAAGGTCGTCAGAAATGTCGAGCCCGATCCGCTGCCCGAAGAATTGCAGATCAACCCGGAACCGGATTATCCCGGCAAAAAGGATGATCGCAAAAAAGACGAACCCAAAACATCCGATTACATGGAAGCAGCAGAAAACCTGTTCCGCTCCTGATCGATGCAAAGGCCGCCCACCGGGGCGGCCTTTTCTCTTTGGCGACCACCCCCAAAGCGAATATGTTTTGTTTCATATGAATGCCGTGAAACGGTAATATTCCTGAAATGAACACGACATAACATTCGTTCAAACAAAACCGCGAAACAACCGCCAAAGAACCCCTCATGCAAAAACGTCCGACTGAACGTCAGGCCAGCATCGTTGAACTTGTCCGTGCTGACGGTTTCAAGACCATTGAACAGCTTGCCGAACGTTTTCAGGTAACCCCGCAAACCATCCGCCGCGACGTAAACGCCCTTTGCGACGAAGGATTGCTGCGCCGTCGCCATGGCGGGGTTGAACCGGCACTTGAACATGAAAACATCGCCTATCGGGCGCGCAAGGTTTTGCATGTGAATGAAAAGCGCAAAATCGCGGCCCTTGTCGCGCGCGCCATTCCCGATGGCGCATCCCTGTTCTTTTCAATCGGCACCACACCGGAACTGGTGGCAAGTGCGCTTTTGCAGCATCGCGGTTTGCGGATTTTCACCAACAACCTCAATGTGGCCTATGTCGCTGCCACCAATGACAGCTTTGACGTCACCCTGATTGGTGGCCGGTTGCGCAATCGCGACCGCGATGTTCTCGGGCCAGAGGTAGAGGCCTTCTTTAACAGCTACAAGGTCGATTACGGCATTTTCGGTGTTGGCGGCATTGATGCCGATGGCAGCCTGCTGGACTTTGACGAACAGGAAGTCCGCGCACGTTCCGCCATTCTGACCAACTCGCGCCAGACCTATCTGGTCGCCGATCATACCAAGTTTGGCCGCAATGCCGTGGTGCGGGGCGGCTCTGTCACACAGGTCACCGCCTTCTTCACCGATTGCGCACCGCCCGCTGCCATCGCCCAGATGATCGAAAAAAACGGCGTTGCCCTGCATATCCCCGAACCAAACGCCGAATTCCCGACTTTCTACGTCCCCGAAGAAGACTGATTTGGCGCCCAGTCTCGCGCAGCCGCAATCAACCCATTGCGGACTTCGCGCAATCCGCTGCCCATCACCTTGTCGCGCCGGACAACAAGGGCAAGGCTCCGCGCAAGGTCCGGGGCAAGCTTGCGGGTTTTGATCGGGAACTGTGTGCGGCCCAACCGTGCGCCCATCGCGGGCAAAATGGTTGCTCCCAACCCGGCCCCAACCAGTTCCTTGATCGCCTCGACACTGCCCAGTTCCATGATCGAATGCCCGGCAACACCGGCGGCCCGCAGCCAGTCATCAACAATCGTGCGCGTCTGGCCTCCGCGTTCATACAGAACCAGCGGAATATCTGCCAGATCAGCCGGCCGGATCAGATCGGGCACATCCATCCCGTCGGCAAAGATCGCGACAAACGGATCGGTCAGAACCGGCACGATATCCAGACTGCGCCCGCTGGCGGGTAATGTCACCAGCCCGATATCAAGGCTGTTTTCCTCAATCGATTTCAGAACGTCGCTGGTATTGCCGGTTCGAACGATGATTTCAAGCCCCGGAAAACGCCGCTGCAACTGTTCCAGAACCTTTGGCAGGAAATAGATACACGCCGTCGCACCGGTCCCGATGCGCACCTGCCCGACCGTGCCATTGGCAAATCCCGCCACCGCGTCCAGGGCGTTCTGAACCGATGCGTCAATCTCCCCCACCCGATCCAGTAAGGCCTGCCCGGCGGGTGTTGGCATCGCGCGTTTGCCGACGCGCTCAATCAACCGCACGCCAAGACGATCTTCAAGCTGGCGGATCTGTTGACTGATCGCAGGCTGGCTTAAATTCTGCCGTGCGGCGGCGGCGGAAAAACTGCCAAGTTCGATCACATCGGCAAAGGCATGCACCTGATCAAGGTTAAGGCCACGCATCTAAAACTATTCCTTATGATCCGCATAAGAATACAAATCTTATCTTATTTCAGACGACCGGCTAATGTCACGCCATACCATCAATTTCTGATATGGAACCCCGATCAATGTCGACCGATACACTGCCCGCCGCCGCCAAAACGTCCGATCTCGTCATACGCGATGCCGATCATGCCGACATTGCCGCGATCACCGCAATTTACCGCCACCATGTCCTGACCGGCACCGCCTCGTTCGAAGAAATCCCGCCGTCCGAGACCGAAATCACCAATCGCTTTGATGCCATCCGCGCCAATGGCCTGCCCTATCTGGTCGCCCTGCGCGGTGATGTTATCGTCGGCTATTGCTATGCCAGTCTCTATCGCCCGCGGTCGGCCTATCGCCACACCGTCGAAAATTCGATCTATGTCGCGCCCGATTGCATCGGGCACGGGATCGGTGCGGCCCTGATGGCGGCCCTTCTCGAACGCTGCGAAGCCGGTCCATGGCGGCAGATGGTTGCCGCCATCGGCGATAGCAAAAACCACGCATCCATTGCCCTGCATCGGAAATTCGGCTTCGACATGACCGGGACGTTTCATAATGTCGGCTACAAGTTTGGCACATGGCTGGACTCGGTTCTGATGCAGCGCCCGCTTGGTTCGGATAAGCCGGTCATCCCCGGCCCGGCCGACAAATGATCACCCGCGCACTTGTCATAAAGCTGGGGCTGGGGCAGCTCATCAGTTGGGGGACCGCCTATTATCTGATTGGCAATTTCGGAACCCTGATCGCCCAACATCACGGCTGGTCCGACAGCGTGGTTTATGCCGGTTTCTCGCTAAGCCTCCTGACCATGGCGGTCATATCCCCCTTTTGCGGCAGGATGATCGACCGTCACGGCGGGCGGATCATCATGACGCTGGGGTCCTGCCTCAATGCCCTTGGCTGTCTGATCCTTGCATTCGCCGATCATCAAATTCTGCATTTCATTGGCTGGATCATTCTTGGGCTTGCCATGCGTGCCACCCTTTATGATGCGGCCTTTGCCACCCTCGCCCGGATTGGCGGGCGCGATGCCAGACGGGCGATGGGGCAGATCACGCTTTTTGGCGGCTTGGCCTCAACCGTCTTCTGGCCGCTCGGGCATTTGATCCAGTCGGAATTCGGCATTTCAATCGCCCTTGTCGCCTATGCCGGTTTCGCCCTGCTGACCGTCCCGATGTATGCCGCCATCCCCGATGCCCGACATGGCAAACCTTCGGGAACCACCCTTAATTCCACCGATAATACCAATGACACCAGTAATGCCGATGACCACGGACTGGCAACGCATCAACGCCTGTGCGGCTTTCTGTATGCCGTGATCGTCACCCTGCTCAATGTCGTGAATGCCGCAATGTCGGCCCACATGATCGCGATCCTGATCGGACTTGGCTTAACAACCGCCGCCGCGATCAATGCCGCATCGCTGCGCGGTATCGGCCAATCCGCGGCGCGTGCCGCCGAAATCCTGTTTGGCAAACGCATCGCCCCGGCAAGCCTGACATTGTTTGCCACGGCCGTTTTGCCGCTGTGCTTCGTCCTTGCCTTCTGGGGCGATCAGTTTGCGATTGCCGCCATGACCTTCACCCTGCTTTACGGGGCCGCAAACGGCGTCCTGACAATCACGCGCGGAACCCTTCCCCTGATGATCTTTGGCAATGCCCGCTACGGCCATCAGGTCGGGCGTTTGCTGGTACCGGGATTTATCCTCTCCGCCCTTGCGCCCAGCCTTTACGAACGCGCCATCGCACACTGGGGGCCGACGGGCGCACTCTGGCTTTCCATCGGCCTGCTGGCCTGTGCCTGTGGCGCAGCCATATGGCTTTATCTGCTCTTACGCCCGCAAAGGTCTGAAACCCGCCCTGCGCTGATTGTCCGATAGATATTTCTCATAAAAAAAAGCCCGCAAATCAAATTTGCGGGCCTCACTAGCATCGCGTCGCGTTCAGAACTTCAGGTCTAAGGTAATCATCACATCTGCGCGCTGCGCAGCCGGATCACCGGAAAGGCTCAACCTGCTCGAAAATCTGTCATCAATATCCGCAAGCATTGCGCCCGCGGAAATTTCTGGCGTCCCACGATCAGACAGGCTGGTACCGACATAGGGCGACGCCGTTACGGCAAAGTTTCCATCCCGACCCGTAAACGAAATGCCATAAGCAACCAAACCGCTCAGCGTGTATTCGCGGTAATCATCACGCCCGACCATGCGCGACCCTTCGATTGAGCCCGACAGACCCGTCCCGCCCGAGGCAAACCGCACACCACCGCCAAGGTCAAACGCCCCGGCATCGCCGTTGGTCTGGTCAGTGAAATCGTGGATATAGCCCGCTTTGACATATGGCGTCAGGGACGTCTCGCTTATCTGGAAAGAATAGGCCAGCTCGGCATTCGGCTTTAACTGAACGGTATTGACCGAGGATTCAGCAACCCGGCTACCGTCACTTTCGGTATAGGCAGCAAGCGTATTGCGCGACGTCAACGCACCCAGCCCGCCCGTCACCCGAAACGGGCTATCTGCAATCGGCTGGAAAGTTTGGCGTGCATCAACCTGCAGATACCAGCTCTGGCTGTCGGTGTTTCCCGTCACAGTGCTGTTGCGGCTTCTGGCGACATCCCCGAACGCATAACCCGCAATCGCCGAGAAGGTCAGCATGTCCGACGGTCTATAGATCACATAGGGCGAGAGGTTCCACGTATCCTCTTCGTAAGTGCCGTTCTCAAAGGTGGTCGTAATGTCTGTCTGGGCGTAGCCGACGGACATACCCGCCACCAGTGCGGGCGAAAAACGATAATCCGCACCGACATTGTACCCCCAGACGCTGCCGTCATAACGGCTGTCCTCGCCCGCCCGGTTGCGCGTATTCTCGATATCGGTAAAGGACCCATGCCCCCAGACCGTAATCGGACTTTCGCGAGACAACAGCGTGCGCTGTTCCGGCCCATCCGTCGGACTATCAGCGGCTTGCGCAGCAGCAAGCCGCGATGTATCGAAAGACGCAAGCATCGCCAGCCCGCCCAGGGTTGTGCCCTCCGTGCGCGTTTTCTTGTCCATCGGATCATCAAGCAAGCTTGAGGAAGCAAAACCGAATTGCTGTGTCGGTGTCGTGGTATCTGGCACTGTTCCGAGATCTGGACCGGCTGCCACATTGGCCACCCGCGATCCGAAATTCTGGCCGATGATAACGGACTGCGACCGCGTTACCGAACCTTGAAGCGCGCGCAGGGCGGCGGCCGAGCTCCCCGAGGAGGACGCAGCATCAGCAGTCGTGATTGTTACCGATGCACTGTTGAAGGTCGTACTACCTCCTTCCACTAGCTTATAATTGACGGTCATCCGGATCGTCGCCCCGTTCTCCCCATCAATGGTGACCGTCGCGGTTTCATTATCGGCATCCTCGCGGTCAGTTGTGCAAGCATTACCAGCAGTGGCGTTAAAAGTGCCAATACGACATCCTCTATGCGCGCTGTTGCTGCTGCCACCGCCAGTTCCGATCTCGAATATCTCGTTTGCCGCCAACCTGTTGTCGACTTGGAAGACGATGTCGCGCAATGCGGTGCTGGAGCCAAGACCGTTTGCCGCGACGCAGCTTTTATTACTGTCGTCGTAGATCACATGAGAGGTCGGATCATTGATTGTTGCGGAGAGGTCACAGGTGATTGTCGTCGTTGCCGCAAATGCGTCGCGCCCATCACCGATCATAAGGCCACAAAAGATGGTCGTCGCCAAAAGCAACGACGATGGCAATTTAGCAAATTTAATCATACAGGTCCCCGAACCATTCCGCCCCAAACGGCTTTATCACAAGCAATTCTAAGTTGCATAACAGCCTGGTTAGCTAAAATCCTTATTGCGATCAACCTTTTAATAGCCAAAAAGAACGACGCGCGGTTCCACCACGCGCACACTTTAGGCCCTGTGTCGCTTTTTTAGTCGGGAGTGCATCTTCAACCCACGGTGTCTTAACCGGCCTTCCATGCGGTTTCCAGCATGTCCGAAATCGCCTTGCAAAGATGCCCCGACACGGGCAGGGCGGGCGGAATGTTTTCGGCAATCATCGGACAACGAATCATCCATCAGCACCTTGAACGCATCACGATAATAAATCATGTCATCAATACTCATTCCCGACACATTGGCCATCTGCCCATAACTGGCAGTTCAAACCCCGCCAAGGGCTGGATAAATCAACGCCGCCCCGGAACCCGGCCCCCAAAGCTCTCTTCGCGCACCCGGACCGCAATCCCGGCAGCCAGAACGATCTTCTTGCCTGAATGCGCCCGGCGATCTGATCCGTGCCTTAGTGGATACACCGGTCCTGCATTTCACGGGCTGGATCCCCTCTGGTCTGGTCTCTGCTCTGCTCGGCTCAGGCCCTGCCATGCCTGCCCCGCCATTCCGATGCCGCCTTTGTGACATTGGCCGGGCTTGGCGGACGTGATGCTGCACGGGCAACGGGCAAATCCCCTGCCCGGCCTTCGCATGGTCTGGCGGCCTGGCAGTCTCGCGGCCTGACGGCTTCGCAGCTTGGCCGTCTGGCGATCTGGCATCGACGGAGCTGTCGCACCTGCCGATCTCATCCAGTCGCAATTCGGCCCTGCTGCAACCACAGTCATTGCCATCGCCACCCCTGTCGGGGTTGCCTCACTCGCCTTCCCGAAACTTCTGGCACGTCCCGATGCCCGAAGGACACATTTCTCCCGTCATGATTAACAACCGTTTTCGCCAATTCTCCCCGAAACTTATCGAGGCTATCGGGCGTCACCGCCCGGACGCAAGTCCCCCGTAATGACTTTTCCATCCGCCATCAATGCCCCTGTGGCAACGTCGTCGTCGCCCTGCCGCCCCATCAGATCGCTGAACAATCATCGTCACTTTCCTGTCTTCCCGGCCCGGATAAGCAAAAACCCGCGAAAGCGCATCACGCTTTGCGGGTTTTTGATCCGGGTGCATTTGTCCCGTTGACTTTGCCTTTATGGCACAAATAAAAGAACAAATCAAGAACATTTTTCGGAAAAATTCATTCCCGTGAAAATGGTATATTTTTCAATATATTAGGAAGGCCCGCCCGTAGGATAAATCAGAATAAATCCGACGGGCGGTGATGCTGCCCCGGCCCCATACCAGTCCCGGCATCGGGAATTTTCATGCCGTCATGATGCCGCTGATTTGGCGTAACCGATATCTTTGAGGGCTTCGGCAATTTCCGGCAAAATCCCCGGATCATCAATGGTTGCCGGGGCTTTATATGCCTCCCCATCCGCGATGGATCGCATGGTTTTGCGAAGGATCTTGCCCGACCGGGTTTTGGGCAGACGATCCACGATGGTTGCCTGCTTAAACGCCGCAACCGGCCCGATCTGATCGCGCACCATGGCGACCACTTCCTTGATGATCGCCTCATGCGGGCGGTCCACCCCGGATTTCAGAACCACAAAGCCAAGCGGCAATTGCCCCTTAAGGTCATCATGCACCCCGATCACCGCACATTCGGCAACATCAGGATGCCCCGAAAGCACTTCTTCCATCGCCCCGGTCGACAATCGATGCCCTGCGACATTGATGATGTCATCGGTTCGCGACATCACATAGATATAGCCGTCCTCATCGATAAAACCGGCATCCCCGGTGGCGTAATAGCCCGGAAATTCCTCAAGATAGGCCGACCTGAACCGGTCATCATTCTGCCAAAGGGTCGGAAGCGTCCCCGGCGGCAATGGCAGCTTGGCGACCAGTGCCCCGATCTTGCCACGTTCAAGCGGCTTGCCGCCCTCATCCACCACCTGCACGTCCCAGCCACAGGCCGCGACCGTCGGCGATCCATATTTGATCGGCAGCATTTCAATACCGCGCGGATTGGCACAGATCGACCATCCGGTTTCGGTCTGCCACCAATGGTCGATCACCGGCACGCCAAGACTATCTTCGGCCCAGTGCAGCGTATCGGGGTCTGACCGTTCACCGGCAAGATAAAGCGCCTTGAGGCACGAAAGATCATAATTGGCCATCAACGCGGCCTTGGGGTCATCGCGCTTGATCGCGCGAAACGCGGTTGGTGCGGTAAACAGGACCTTGACCCGATGCTGCGATATCACCCGCCAGAATGCCCCGGCATCCGGCGTTCCAACCGGTTTGCCTTCATACATCACCGTCGTGCATCCGGCCAGAAGCGGCGCATAAACGATATAGGAATGCCCGACGACCCACCCCACATCGGATGCCGCCCAATACACATCACCCGCCTCGACGTCATAGATATTTTTCATCGACCAGTTAAGCGCCACCATATGGCCGCCATTGTCGCGCACAACCCCTTTCGGCTGGCCGGTCGTGCCCGATGTGTACAGCACATAAAGCGGGTCGGTCGCGGCCACCGGCACACAATCAGCCGGGGCGGCCTTGGCACATTCCGCCATCCAGTCAAAATCACGCCCGTCAATCAGGGGGGCCGAACATTGCGCGCGCTGGAACATCAGGACCGTTTCGACCTTGTGCTTCGCCTGATCAATCGCCCGATCCAGAAGCGGCTTGTATTCGATCACCCGCGATCCTTCGATGCCGCAACTGGCACTCAGGATCAGCTTTGGCTTTGCGTCATTGATCCGGGTCGCAAGCTCGTTCGATGCAAAGCCACCAAACACGACCGAATGGATCGCGCCAATGCGCGCACAGGCCAGCATCGCCATCGCCGCCTGCGGGATCATTGGCATATAGATGATCACCCGGTCGCCCTTGGTCACCCCCTTGGCATGCAGGGCCCCGGCAAGGCGCGCAACCTCATCACGCAGTCGGTTATAGGTGAATGTTTCAATCGTATTTGTGACCGGGCTGTCATAAATCAGGGCCGCCTGTTCACCACGACCGTCTTCGATATGACGATCCAGCGCATTAAAACAGGTATTGACCATCCCGCCTTCGAACCAGCGATAAAACGGCGCATTGCTGTCATCAAGCACCCGGTCCCACTTCTTGTACCAGGACAGACTTTCCGCAGCTTCTGCCCAGAAACCTTCCTTGTCCGCGATCGAACGATCATAGATTTCCTGATAGCGACCCGTCATGTGTGAAACTTCCTCCCGCGCGTCTGGATCTTTGCCCAAATATACGCGTCTGGCTTGTGTGCTGCGTTACCGCGACATCATCATCCGCAAATGTTGTGACATCGCCTGCCCGATCTGTATCAAGGGCCAACCCCAAGGCCGCCCTAATTCGGCATCATAATACCGATTTAAATTTCCAATGCCCCTTAGACATTGGTAGAGGGCAGAAAACCGGGATTTATGCGGATTTAAATCAATCCAGAAAACATCTTTCCACGTATGCTGCTTTATGAAGGTCAGAACGCAGAAGGATGCTTACAAGAATGCCGCCTCTCGTTGTGGGCGACAAGCGGAGGCGGCAAAAAATGAAGGAACTGATCCTGTCGTCAGGAGATGCATTTTTCAGGAAATCGGCACAGCCTTACCATCACGCCATGCGGATTTTGCCAGCATCCTCTTGACGGCTAATGGGTTATTCGACTTATCTCGTCCTTGATTTCGAGCTTGCGGCGTTTAATGTCTGCGACACGGGAATTGTCTGGCGCCGGGCGGCGCTGCTCGTAATGGAGTTCCTGCTCAAGTGCAGCATGTTTGGCAGTGAGAGCTTCGACATGGGATTGAACACTCATTCGCCTACTCCTCAGTTCTGACTTTGCCCACACAAAGATGGTAGTAATTCTGTAATATGATTTCCAGTCTTTCGACGACGCAATCGTTCAAATAGTGACCCGGATAACACATAAAATGTCTCAAAAGGATCGACTTATCATTGGCATAACCGGCGCGTCCGGGGTGATTTACGGCATTCGTTTTTTACAGCTGCTGAAAAATTCGCCAATCGAGACCCACCTGATCCTTTCGAAGGCGGCAGAGCGCACAATCGCCTATGAAACCGATTTTAAAATCCGCGATATCAAAGAGTTGGCAGACGTTGTCCATGAAAATGCGGATATCGGTGCCTCAATCGCATCCGGTTCTTTTCGCGCACGCGGCATGGTCATCGCCCCCTGCTCGATGAAGTCCCTGGCCGAGGTCGCAAGCGGAGTCGCCGACAATCTGATCGCACGCGCCGCCGATGTGATGCTCAAGGAACGCCGCCGACTGGTTTTGATGGCGCGTGAAACGCCGTTGCATGCCGGCCACATCCGCAATATGGCACTGGCGACTGAAAACGGTGCGATCATTGCCCCGCCGGTTCCCGCCTTCTATGCACGCCCGCAATCGCTTGATGAAATGGTCACGCAAAGCTGCGGCCGGATCCTTGATCTGTTTGATATTGATCTCCCGGAAACGGCCCGCTGGGGCGACACGGACGCCGAAAACCACATCCCGGTCACCGGCAAACCGCGCAAGACGGATTAAGCTATCAGGCCGCCCTGCGCCTTCGGACTTAACTTCATGCAGGCGCAAAGCTGTTCCAGCGCAGCATCACATTCCGACTGGCTCATCTTAAAGCGGGTCGGCGACAGATAGGCCCGCGCGGGTGCCATCGGATCACCGGCCGGGATGGTTTCAACCGCCTTGCACAGAAGTTCCTGCTCGATACGTTCGGCAGCAACTTCGTCATTCTTGACCTTGCCACGCAGTTTTTGCGCACTGCTCCAATCGGCATTGCGCAAAAAGCGACGGGTATTGCGCAACGGTACAATCACTTGTTCACGCCAGTCCCGCACCGCATTTTCAAGGGCGGATATGCTATGCGGTGCCTGCCCCTTCTGGCCAAGATAGAACATGAACAGCAACATGTTCACATCCAGATCACAACGTTCCTGCAATTCAAGACAAAGCGGCGCAACGCCGTCCCGTCCATACATCTCGACCGTAAAGGCCCAGACTTCCTCTGCGTTCATATCCAACCTGTGCGTTTTTCGTTTTTATAAGCATGCGATCTTTTGATCAGACCGTCTTTGCGGTCCGCGCTGTTTCTGGCGGATGCCCCAGATAGGCACCAAGCCCTTTTGCGGTCGATACCATGGTTCCCTTGGTATCGACAAGACGCGGCCCGACAATCACATCGGCCATCGCAACATCAATCACCTTGCGCTTTGACCAGGCGACGACACGATCAAACCTTTTCTGCGCAATCAGGTCCACCGCATGCACCCCGAAGGCCGATGCAATGACCCGGTCGCGCGGCGATGGAATCCCGCCGCGCTGCACATGGCCAAGCACGGTCACACGGGTTTCCCAGCCGGTTCGTGCGCCCAACTCATCGGCCAACCAATGCCCGATCCCGCCATAACGTATTTTCTGACCATCATCCCCTTGCGTTACCGCCGCACCGTCATCACGCTTGACCGCCTCGGCAACGATCACCAGCGCATGATTGCGTCCACGCTTGCGAATGTTCAGGCAATGCTCGGTCAGGGCATCCAGATCGTAATCCATTTCCGGGATCAGGATCGCATCCGCCCCACCGGCGACCCCGGCAAAAAGGGCAATATGCCCGGCATCGCGCCCCATGACTTCGAGGATCATGATGCGGTCATGGGATGCGGCTGTCGGCTGCAACCGGTCAAGTGCCTCGACCGCCACATTGACCGCCGTGGTAAAGCCGACGGAATATTCCGTCAGTGCCAGATCATTATCAATGGTTTTGGGGATCCCCACCAGATTGATGCCACCCATTTCGGCCAACCGATGCAGGATCGCCATACTGCCATCCCCGCCAACCCCGATCAGGGCATCAAGGCCAAGCTTGTGATACCCGGCAATCACATCGGCGGATCGGTCGGCAAAACTGCCATCAGGCATCGGATAATGGAACGGATCCCCCTTATTCACGGTGCCAAGAATCGTACCGCCCAAACGCAGCATTCCGTCATTATTGACGTAATCGTTCAGATCAATGGCCTGCGGCGGGTCCTGCATCAAACCGTGCGTCCCCTGCCGGATGCCAACCACGTCCCAGCCATAACCAAGTACCGCACGGCGTACAACCGCCAGAATAACCGCATTCAGGCCCGCGCAATCGCCGCCACTGGTCAGAATTCCGATCCGCATCCGTATCCTCCGTCCTATCCGATCTTACTTAACAAAGCAGATTACAAATCATATGGGTTGCCAACCCGAATTCTGATAGTATTACAGGCTCTTCGCGTCGCTAACCAAGCTGGATCAAAAATGGACGAAATCAATCAGATCGCGGTTGAAAAAAGACTGCTGTTTCTGCGCGAGGAACATCGTGATCTCGATATCGCAATCGAACAACTGGCCCACGGGGCCCATCACGATCAGTTGCGGCTGGGGCGCATGAAAAAACGGAAACTCGCCCTAAAGGACGAGATTTTGTATCTCGAGTCGCAACTCGTACCCGACATTATCGCCTGATAAACAATCCGGTGTTTCCGGCAGAACACCCCTTTTGGAAAGACACGAGCGGCACGGCAGGACGCCGTTCTCGCCTCAAAGACCGCTTGGAATACGTTGTAATTGTGCTGATTTCATTTCTTTTTCAGCACGCAGGGCATAGTCGACAGATACCAGCGCTTCTTCGGCGGTTTCCCCCGATTTGACGTGATAAATGCCAAATACCGGAACGATGGTGATGTATTTTCCGTTCCAGAAATAAGGATGCTTTCTTAACCGGCGTGTAATTGCGTCTGCCCGCTGCCAGGCATCCTGTTCATCCATATTGTAAAGCAACGCGATAAAATCGTTGCAGCCAAGATATCCGACCTGATGGGGAGGCATGATGAATTCGGTAATCGTGCGATACAAAAAGGCAAACACCCCTTCCTTGCATCCATGACCGTGACGCTGCAACACATCATCAAGATTGGCAATCTCGCACAGCAACAGCGCGCGCGTCGTTCGATCCGATCCAACCAGCACCATTTCATTTTCAACAATCTGCATAAAACTGGTGCGGCTTAACGCGCCGGTAAATGGATCACGCCCTTCTGCGCGGGCCAGTTCGACCTGATGACGCTGCAATTCGCTCAGATGGTCCGAAAGCCCGTTAACGCGCAGCATCAAGCGCGAAATCGCCCGTTCCACAGCCGGGGTCACCTGTTCATCAGGAATACCCAGAACATCGGCAATATCGTGGATGTTCGCGGCAACAGCCGGTTCGGCATTCAGGATATCGCGATTGACGATATCAACCCGATGCTGATCGGGGTCAGGCGCACCTTTTTTGCGCACCGGCCTGCCATAGGTGTACGCTGCATAGGGATTGGATGGATACCGTCCATCGCCCGCCCCCATTGATGACGGTGTGGCGGCACCGGGTCTGGTGACTTTCATGTCTGCCCTCTCTTGTGCTACCTGCACAGAGACAAAAATTAAGATCAATAACTATAAACCCAAAATACTTATACTTCACTTAAATTATCAACTGTAAGCAAGGATAGTATCCCTACCCTTATAGCTACCCATTCGCAATATTGCGCGCCGTGCAGAATGCTGCGCGAAACGATGTCATATCGCGCCATTGGCGGGCTTGCATGATCACCCTTCCTGCCTATAATGCGGGCCTTCTGATAACGCCCCAAAACGGAGCCGCCAGCATGAGCGATCAAAGCCCGGTCATCGGCATTATCATGGGAAGCCAGTCTGACTGGGAAACCATGAAAAATGCAGCAGATGTCCTCGATGCGCTGCACGTCCCCTACGAAACCAAAATCGTATCAGCCCATCGCACCCCTGATCGCCTGTATGACTATGCCAAATCAGCAAAGTCGCGCGGTCTCAAGGTGATTATTGCCGGTGCTGGTGGTGCGGCCCACCTTCCGGGCATGGCCGCGGCCATGACGCCGCTCCCGGTTCTGGGCGTTCCGGTACAAAGCCGCACGCTTAAAGGCCTTGATAGCCTTCTGTCGATCGTTCAGATGCCGGGCGGCGTTCCGGTCGGAACACTGGCAATCGGTTCGGCCGGGGCAAAGAATGCCGGCCTGATGGCAGCCGGGATCATGGCGCTGATGGATGATGCGCTGGCCGGTCGTCTTGACGACTGGCGCGCACAGCAAACCGATGCGGTTGCCGATGAACCGGTCGATCCCGCACCGTAATGCATCAAGCGCGCCCGAACGGGCGCGTTTTTCTTTGGCATCATTCAGGTCAATGATGCCCGCCCCAACCGGGGAATGTGAAGGAATTCGAGGAATAAATGACGCAGGATTTCGCGACACGCATCATCGCACCGGGCAGCACGATTGGCATCATGGGCAATGGCCAGCTTGGCCGGATGGCGGCCCTGTGCGCTGCCGAACTCGGTTACAAGGTTCATGTTTTCGGCCCCGGCACAGACAGCCCGACCGAACAGGTCTGTGCCAAGGCAACAATTGCCGATTACACCGATCTCGATGCGCTTCGTGCCTTTGCCGCCGATGTTGATGTCGTGACGTTTGAATTTGAAAACGTGCCGCATGACAGCGTGAAACTGTTATCCGAACTGGTGCCGGTCCGTCCGGGCTGGAAATGCCTGCATCTGTCGCAGAACCGTCTGCGTGAAAAGACCTTCTGCAATGAAAACGGCATCGGCACGGCACCTTTTGCCGCCGTCCGTTCGCTTGCCGATCTTGAGGCCGCTGTTGCCAAACTTGGCCGCCCCGCCGTTCTTAAGACCACCGAAATGGGGTATGACGGAAAGGGGCAGGTCAAAATAACTGACGAAACCAGCCTTGCCGACGCATGGGCGGAAATGAACGGTGCCGAGGCCATCCTTGAGGGCTTCATCTCGTTCGAGCGTGAAATCTCGGTCATTGTCGCGCGCGGGGTCAAGGGGGACACCGCCTGCTTCTGCCCGGTTGAAAATGTGCATACCAATCACATTCTTGATGTCACCATCGCCCCGGCGAAAATTCCCGCCGATCTTGCCCGAAAGGCCGAGGACATCGCCACCCGTCTGGTCGAGGCGATGGAATTTGTCGGCTTGCTGGCGGTCGAGATGTTTGTGACCACTGATGGCGACGTTCTGGTAAACGAAGTTGCCCCGCGCCCGCACAATTCCGGCCACTGGACGATTGATGCCTGTGTCACCAGCCAGTTTGAACAGTTCATCCGTGCTGTTTGCGGATTGCCGTTGGGCAATCCGGCCCACCATTCAAATGCCCGGATGAAGAACCTTCTGGGCCATGACATTGATGACTGGCAGGCAATTTTGGCCGAGCCGGATGCAAAACTGCACCTTTATGGCAAGGCCGAAGCCAAAGCCGGGCGCAAGATGGGTCACGTCACCTGGGTCCTGCCCAAAGAGGACTGATATCCATCCAAGTGCAATTTATGCCAATGCCCCGAACCATGCTGGTTTCGGGGCATTTTTCATTGGATCACAGATGCTTCGCCTGGCAGGCAGTTTCTTCCTGCCAAACTGGCATTGCGCTTGCTGATATCCCGTCAGGAAATACTTTTCGGGTAACAGGCGTGATGAAAAAACTTCTTCTCATCCTTGCAGTCATAGCCGGCTTTGCATCAGCCACCGGCACAAATAACGCCGCCCACGCCGCACCGGGGGCCGCGGGTTTCCCGGATGTACTGCAAGGCGATCAGCTTCGGTTCGGCAATATGATTGTCGAACTGTTTGGCATCCGCGCCCCGCGACCGGGCATGATCTGCCGGGCGGGCAGTGTCGAGTTTCAATGCGGGGCCGCCGCCGCACAGGCACTTGACCGCATCATTGAAAATTATGCCATCGCCTGCCAGCAGGTTTCAGATTCCCAGCTATTCCCGATGCTGACCGAATGCCGCATGGGTCAGACCGACATCAACCGTTTGCTGCTGCGCGCGGGTTGGGCAATTGTCGATATGAACAGTTGCGATGGCAACCCGAACTGCCTGACCTATCTGGGGGATCAGGCCCATGCCAAGGAAAACCGCAAAGGCATGTGGATGGGTGACCTGCCCTATGAACTGGTTGCATTGGCCGCCAAACCAAAGCCGATTGATATCGACAACGCCAATGGCGAAACGGAAGTCGCCAACGACAACGGTGCACCGTTCAGCATCAATCTTGCCGCCGAAATGGAACAGGCGAACAAGCCCGACACGACGCTTCTGAGCTTTCTGATGCGCTAGACGCAGTCACACCAGTCTTGTCCCCAAAGTCCTCCCTAACGCAAAACGCCGCCTGATATGCAGGGCGGCGTTTTGTCTATGGGATATAAATCTGAGCCGGTCTATGCGCCGAACTGGCGACGGACCCGCCCCGGCGTTGGCATGCATTTGGCCAGCTTCGCACCAAGCTTGAACGGGGTTGCCGCGAATTTCCCGGCCTTTTTGACCGTGCCGGTGATTTTTGGGATTTGCATGACATTGCCGATCCGGCGATCCAGAAAGGCCCAGCTATCTGCGTGACCTTCGGTTTTGTCATCCAGCCAGTAGGCAAGGGTTGAACCATAAACCCCCGCCAGCAACATCCGCTTGGTGTACCAATTGTGATCGGTCGATGTATCACCGGCCGCGATCCACATCTTATCCACCGTGCCATGCGTCAGCTTAAGGCCAAGCGGGACGTTTTGCGGCAATGCCAGATAGGAAAGGGCTGCCCGCACCGTATCCTTTTCATGTTCCACCAGCGACAGTCGGGTTTTGACCGCAGTGGCAATCCGTTCGCGGATTTTCATCGATGGCAGATCAAGCTTGTCGAGTTCCTCGACCATTTTGCGATCTGTCATCTCGACATAGGTAATGATGGCCTGTCGAATGCCCCCGGGCAAAAGACGATCCACCTCGCCCGGTGCAAGTTCAAGGTCCTCGGCACCGCTTCGAAGGGCGGCCATGCTCCAGCCGTCAAACGGGATATGTTGAAGTGCCGCCGCAACCAGCGCCTCGCGCTGCGTACGCAGGCGGTTCATGCTTTCGGAAACGGTCATTTCAGGCCTCCTTGCTTTCGTCATTGGCAGCATCATCGGAACTGTCAGCAGATGATGCCCCCTGTCTGAGGGGCGTCTCGGGCGGGTTGTCGCGCAACTCGTCGGCAAAGCCCAGCAACGTCATGTCTTCCATACGTTCGGGATACATCACCCCGATCAAATGATCATATTCATGCTGAACCACGCGCGCATGGAATCCACCGGCAATGCGTTCAACGTCCTTGCCATATTCATCTAACCCGCGGTAACGGATTTTGTTCCAGCGCGGCACCACGCCCTGCAACCCCGGAATGGACAGACATCCTTCCCAGCCATCGACGATTTCATCGCCAATCGCCTCTATTTCCGGATTGATCAGCACGCTTAACGGCACTTCCGCATCGTCGGGATCATCGCTTTTGCGAAAGGCCGGGACATAAAAGACCATGATCGCCTTGGACTGAAACACCTGTGGCGCCGCAAGGCCAACGCCTCCGGCATCCTTCATGGTTTCCTTCATATCCACGATTAAACGCTGGATTTCGGGATCAAGCGGGTTTTCGACCCGGTCCGCGACCCTGCGCAGAACCGGGTGGCCCATCCGGGCAATTTTAAGGATCGACATGGCTCTATATCCAACCAAAACGCCCCGACTGTAAAGCCCCTACGCATGATCCGCCGCCTAATGAGCCGACAAAACCAGCGTCTGTAGCGGCCAGAGCAGCGCCTGAATACGCAGGAGTAAGGCATGCACGATCCCGACCGTCTGCACCATATGCAGGAACAACCATTCGCCCGTACCGATTTCCGGGTTTTCAAGCTGATCATGGGTATTGGTATAGGCATTGGCAACGCACTGGCTGCCCCTTGGCACATCCTTGATCTGCTCAGGATAAAGCGGGATCATTTTGGCAAGGAACGTACCCGGTACGGCCCGTTCCGAGATATCTAGCAATCTGTCTGTCGGGCGGAACTGACCGGCAGCAATCACCGGTTGCACGCTGGTTACCAACATCGGGATGACTTCAAACGGCAGCGACGCACACGACATTTCCGCAAGAATCCCGGCTTTGACAACCTGGGCGGAAACCTGCTGAAAACCGGCTTGGAATATGACCTCCTTGGGTTCGGCTGGTATAAGGATACCGGCCGGACGTAACAACGGATTGACGATATCACCGATCTGCAATGCAAATTGCTGTATCACGCCATCGACACCGGCCCGGACAACGGTTTTGCCAAGGGCAACCTCGGCCGAACGAAGCGACGCTTCCGCGCTGGCAAGCTGGGCTGGCAGAAGGGTTTCCATTCTGGTTTCGACGGCATTGACATTGGCCTTGGCCGCATTAACCGATCCCTGTCGTGTGGTTAAGGCCACTTCAAGCCGTTCGACCTCCCGCCGGGAAACCGCATTGGTACCGCGTGACAAAAGATCAGCCTTGACCGCCAATTCCTCGCGCACCTGCTCATACGCCCCTTGCGCTTCTTCAAGATTGCCGTTCGCCACCGCAAGATCAGCCTGCGTTACCGCCATCTGCGCACGGATTTCCTGCACCTGCTGCCGGGCGATTTCGACCGCCTCGGTTTCTGTCCGGTCATCAAGGCGGAATAACGGTTCGCCCGATTTTACCTGATCATCGTTATCGACATAAATCTCGACCACCCGGCCATTTTTCTCCGGCAAGATGGTCAGGGTCCGATAGAACGACGCAACGTTATGACTTGACGGGTGGTAATAAAAAATCAGCGTAATCAGCGAAATTGTCAGGATCGCACAGCCGACAATCCCGTAGCGCAGCTCATACCAGACCGAAAACAGCGTAATTTCCTTGCCAATGCGCTTGCCTTGCCGATATCGGCGAATCAAGTAATCAGGCAGGATCGTAAAAATGGAACATAGCATAAGTTCAAACATCTTTACGGCCCTCCTGCACATTCATATCGGCGGAGATCGTCGATGCGTCACCATCGGTGACCGGCTTTGGCCCGGTGGATTCGCTCATTACCCCCTTTTCCCGTGCCATGGCCTTCACGGCATCAGCAATCGCATTAATCGGGGTGTAAAAATCGGGAACCTGAACCACGGCAATCACCAAAGCCGCCAGCCAGAACAGGTTGTTATGGGTAAACAGCGCCAGAAGCGTCAGGATACTGATAAGCTGGATCTGGGTGTGATTGGCATGATGGGCCAACCGTTCAGGCAGGGCATGCAGGCTCAGATAAAGAGCCCCCAACCCAAACACCCCCAGAACGACAGACCAGACAACAATCATGAACAACACATCCGACTGTCCGGGCCCGGTAATGAAGAACGGCGCATGTGCAATTGCCGTCTCTCGCAATGAGCTTTCCATGTGCAAATATCCCACCGTTATGAGGGCTCTGCGCGGATGCAAACCTACGCCACCGGCGGCATACCCAAACTCACCCCCAGCGATAAGCCCAATTTTGTCAAAGCATTATATCAACTTTTGAGATTTTTTCGGACATACAATTCGCGCAAAGCGCAACACCACAAACCCAGAGTCTGGAAATTCGTGTTTTGCCTTGGCGTTTTGCGCCTTTGGCTCAACAAACGCCAAAGGCGAATATCTCCTTCCCTCTTTTCTTTTGCTCCGCTTTGGACTATATAAAGCCCACGGTCATACAGGCCGTGCTACCAACCGGAGGGCATGCTGCCTTATCCGGGTGTTTTTGTTTTTTTGAAAGGAGCGTGGTTTCCGTGCAGGTAATCGTTCGCGACAACAATGTCGATCAGGCTCTGAAAGCGCTTAAGAAAAAGATGCAGCGCGAGGGCATTTTTCGTGAGATGAAACTCCGCCGCCACTTTGAAAAGCCGTCGGAGAAGAAAGCTCGCGAAGGGGCGGAAGCAGTCCGCCGTTCCCGCAAGCTGGAGCGCAAGCGCATCGAGCGCGAAGGCTTCTAGTCTTTTTCACTTTCGGGGTTCCTCGAACGTGACTGTACGATCGGTTTTGGCTTGCTAAAACCGGACCCGTGCGCCAAGCCCGCCTCGGAGCAATCCGGGCGGGTTTGGTTTTTTATACCCCTTTTCCAAATGTCTCCCCGGATCGCATAGCTGTCATTCCTGCTAAGTTTTTTGCCTTGGCATCGGATTGTTTTAAACAATTCCCCGGCAGGTCTTCACCCGCCATGCGCAAACACCTTTGCGCCACCACCAACCAGTCAATCGGGGAGACATGACTGTGAACACACAAACCGATACCGGCAACGCCCCCGCCGGATCCGACTTCAATGGATATTACCGACTGACCCGCGTCCTGCCTGTCATCGCTGTGATGGCCGCGATCTATGGCATTGCCGCACTGGTCGATTACCACATCAATGCTGTTTTACTGACCATCGTTGTCATGATCGCGCTGTGTCTTTTGCGCGTTCCAGTGCCGATTGCGCTGATTTCCGCCGCCTTGCTGGGTGCACTCCATGCCGGGATGGACACAAACACCGCCATCGGCGCGCTTAATGACAACCTTCTGGTCGGCGCGCAGGTCGGCATGACCTATGTGATGATCGGTGCCTTTGCGGTTGCGATTGCACGTTCGGGCATTCTTGATCTATTTGCCCAAAAGATCGCCGCCCGTGTCGGAAGCGATGCGCAAAGCACCTCAAAGGGCCTTAAATGGTTCCTGTTTGCGATCTTTATTTTCTGTTCGTTGATTTCGCAGAACCTGGTGCCGGTTCACATCGCCTTTATTCCGGTGATGATCCCGCCGCTTCTGGCGGTATTCAATCGCCTGCGGATTGACCGCCGCGCCGTTGCCTGCATTCTCGCCTGCTCGATCAGCTTTTCCTATCTGCTGCTGCCGACCGGTTTTGGCGCGATTTACCTTAATGAAATCCTGATGGCCAATGTCAACGACGTTGGCTCGGCCTATGACCTTTCCATGACGGCCGATATGGCACCAAAGGCCATGTTCCTGCCGGTTATGGGGATTGTTGCCGGGATGCTGGTTGCGGTCTTCATCACCTATCGCAAACCCCGCGATTATGTGACCGATCCATCTGCCGAGAACCATATCAACCTGGCCAAGCCCGTATCGATCAATCCACTTCAACTGCTGGCAACCGTTACGGCCCTTGCCGTTGCGCTGATCTGCCAGTTGCAGTTTGACAGCCTTCTGGTCGGGGCAATGATCGGCTTTGTCATTCTGGCGGCGGCGGGCATTTTCCGCTGGCGGGCTCAGGATGATGTCTTCACCGAAGGCATGCGGATGATGGCCCAGATTGCCGTGATCATCACCATCGCATCGGGCTTTGCCGGGGTGCTTGATGCCACCGGCGAAATTGCCCCGCTGGTGCAGGCCAGCGCCGAACTGATCGGCGATAACAAGGCAGTTGGCGCGCTGATCATGCTTCTGGTCGGCCTGTTCATCACAATCGGCTTTGGCGACAGCTTCGCCAGCGTGCCGATCCTGGCTCCGATCTATATCCCGCTTGCACTGGCCCTTGGTTTCTCGCCCATGGCGACCATCGCGCTTCTGGGGGCATCGGCCGCCCTTGGCGATGCCGGATCACCGGCATCCACCATCACGCTTGGCGCAACATCGGGCCTTAATGCCGACGGGCAGCATGACCATGTGAAGGATTCAGTGATCCCGACCTTCATCCACGCCAATTTCGGCATGGTTGTGTTTGCATGGGTGGCGGCGATGATCCTTTGATCAAATCGGCTCAATAAAGCCGGGGACAAACAACTAACCCGTCCGACGAATATCGGACGGGTTTTAATTTGCCGACTGAAACCCGGGTATCATTTCGACCCGAACAACCAGTCAAACACCCCATCAACAGCTCCCTTTCTGGCGTCATTCGACTGTGTAACGTCTTCGCGCACCAAAAGCCCGAACTGGCTTTTATAGACCGTATAAGTATTGGCGACCGCGATATCGGTGAAAGTCGAACTGCCATATTCGGCATCAATCAGGAAGTTCCAGTCCGCCACCAGCTTGCCGATATCAATGCCCTTGGTCGCACCAAGGTCATAGGCCATATGCGGGCGGGTGTTCTGATCTTCGATATCTTGGTATCGGCCTTCCAGTCGCACCAGCTTGTACCGGGAATCCACGCCAAGAATATTGACCCACGGCTTGATCTTCACAAACTCCGCGTCAATCCGCCACTGATCGCCGTAAATCAAGTATTTGCCGGGAATGTCGTTGCCGGGCAATGTCAGATAGGCATTGTATTCCTGATTTCCGACTTCCTCGAACGTAACCCGCGCCACCGGCTCCTCGGCGGTCAGCCGGGAATAGGTGATGAAAATACCCGAAACCGACACCACAAGCGCGAGCGACAACAGGACAATCGTAAAGACGGATACTTTCAGAAGTCGGAACATCAATTCTCCCGATTTGAAGGCGGAGTACAATTCTCAGGCATTTTCCTGAGAAAGTCTGAACTCTTCACGTGTAATTTGATAATATCTACAATTCTCCTGACGATCTCGAGCAGAACTATATGCCATCCTTTCTTCGAAAGGCTTCATGCCCCATGAAGTCATGACACCAAAGGATGCCTCATTGGCAAGCTGGGCACCGGCTTCAATGGAATCAAAGCCAAACAGATCAAATCCAGCCTGCAAAATGGTGAGCTTGATTTCGCTTAAATACCCGCGCCGCTGTGCTGGCATCCCTATCCAATATCCAAGCATTCCCCTACGCGGATTATCCTGATAGCGATACAATGAGACCCAGCCAACAAAACGATCTGTCTCACGCTCAATGATCGCCAATGGCAGTGCGTCTCCTGCCGCCGCCTCCTTCCTACTTCTTGTGATGCGTTCTCGCGCCATTTCGACGGTGAACGGAACCTTCCAAGAGGCCAACCAACAAGCAATTTCAGGTACCATCAAGCTTGCAATGGTTTCCGCGTCCTGATCTTCGACGCATCGCAGATACAGACGTTCGGTTTGCGCACTGAAATTCGTTAGGCTGCTCATAGATTTTTTACTCAAGCAAAATGAACCGAGGCTAGACTGCCAAACCGACAAATACACCGTAGCCGACGGATATTTTAGTCGAGTATGAACCTTTAGAAGAAGAAAAGGGCGACCAAATGGCCGCCCCTCTCCCGTTTCAACAGTGAAGCCAAATCACTCGTCGAGATGCATCACAATCTCTTCGCACATCTTTTTGGCGTCACCGAACAGCATCATCGTGTTGTCCTTGAAGAACAGTTCGTTCTGGATACCGGCGTAACCTGCCGACATTGAACGCTTGATGAACAGAACGGTTTTGGCTTTTTCGACCTCAAGGATCGGCATGCCAAAGATCGGCGATGACGGGTCGGTTTTGGCCGCCGGGTTGGTGATGTCGTTGGCACCAATCACAAAGGCCACATCCGCCGTGCCGAAATCGCGGTTGATCTCTTCCATTTCAAGCACGTCGTCATAAGGCACATTCGCCTCGGCCAGAAGCACGTTCATGTGGCCTGGCATACGCCCCGCCACCGGATGGATGGCATAGCGGACATTAACGCCCTCGGCCTTGAGGATATCGCCCATTTCACGAAGCGCATGCTGGGCCTGTGCGACCGCCATGCCGTAACCCGGCACGATGATCACGCTCGACGCGTTCTTCATGATGAAGGCCGCATCGTCGCTTGAGCCCGACTTGACCGAACGGTCGCCATCGGTTCCGACCGCCGGGCCTGCATCGCCCTCGGTCCCAAAGCCGCCAAAGATGACGTTAAAGATCGACCGGTTCATGCCCTTGCACATGATGTAGGACAGGATCGCACCCGATGCACCAACCAGTGCGCCGGTGATGATCAGGGCATTGTTCTGAAGCGTAAAGCCGATGCCGCATGCCGCCCACCCCGAATAGGAGTTCAGCATCGAGACAACAACCGGCATGTCCGCCCCGCCAATCGGAATGATCAGCGTCACGCCAAGCACCAGAGCAAGCATCACCAGAATCCAGAAAGCCATGTGGCTTTCGGTTGTCACAACGATGATGCCAAACACCAGTATCCCGATTGCAATCGCAAGATTGAGCATATGCTGCCCAGTAAAGCGAACCGGCGTACCCGATACGATCCCCTGCAACTTGCCAAAGGCAACAAGCGAGCCGGTGAAGGTAATGGCACCGATGGCAACGCCAAGGCCCATTTCAATCAGGCTGGCCGCCCCGATATTACCCGCCGTGCCAATGCCATAGGCACCCGGCGAATAAAGGGCGGCGGCGGCAACAAACACCGCTGCCAGACCCACCAGCGAGTGGAAGGCGGCCACAAGTTGCGGCAATGCGGTCATCTTGATCTTGAGCGCGATGACCGTACCAATCGCCCCGCCAAGCAAAATGCCGACAATGATAGTGGTATAAGACACGACTTCGGGTGATGCCAGGGTGGTCAGAATGGCAATCGCCATCCCCACCATGCCAAGGATATTCCCGTTACGTGCCGTTTCCGGTGAAGACAGACCGCGCAGCGACAGAATGAAGCAGACGGACGCCACCAGATACAGGAAAGCCGACAGGTTTTCCGACATTGTGTGTTCCCCCTACTTCTTTTTCTTGAACATGTGCAGCATGCGCTGTGCGACGATGAAACCGCCAAAGATGTTGACCGACGCCAGCACCACGGCAATGAAGCCCATCGCCTTGGACAGGTTCATATCAATCGGGCCAGCCGCCAGAAGCGCACCAACAATGATCACCGATGAAATGGCATTGGTCACCGCCATCAACGGTGAATGAAGGGCCGGGGTAACTTTCCACACAACGTAATAGCCAACAAAGCAGGCCAGAACGAACACCGTCAGGCCAAGCACCGTCGGGCTGACACCGCTTGTATGGACAACCGTGGTCGCAGAACTCGCCATGTCGCCCGCCTGATTGGCAAGACTATCGGCAAGTTTTGCGGCCTTTTCGGCCAGACCAAGGGCTGCATCGCGCAGCTCGTTGGCGTTCTGGGCGGCATTTTGGGTTACGGATTGATCAGCCATTTGCGACCTCCTCACCACCGAATTTCGGATGAACAACCTTGCCATCACGGGTCAGCATGGTTTCGGCAATAATCTGGTCTTCGGCATTGAAGGCCAGCGTGCCCTTTTCCTTGTCAACGGACAGCGTGATGAAATTCAGAAGGTTCTTGGCATACATCGCCGTTGCATCAGTTGCGACGGAACTGGTGATGTTTTCAGGACCAATGATTTTCACACCATTATCGGTCACAACCGTTTCACCAAGTTTCGCACCGGCAACGTTGCCACCGCGTTCGGCAGCAAGATCGATGATCACCGATCCCGGCTTCATGCCCGCGACCATGTCGGCGGTAACGATTTCCGGTGCCGGACGGCCCGGAATCAATGCTGTTGTGATGACGATGTCGGTCTTTGCCAGAACTTCCTTAAGCTTGGCGGCCTGTTTGGCCTTGTATTCGTCCGACATTTCCTTGGCATAACCGCCTGCGGTTTCGCCGTCGGCTGCGTCGTCTTCGACCTCGATAAACGTCCCGCCAAGTGACTGAACCTGTTCCTTGACTGCCGGGCGCACATCAAACGCGGAAACCACCGCACCAAGGCGCTTGGCGGTCGCAATCGCCTGAAGCCCGGCAACACCGGCCCCGACGATAACAACGCGTGCGGGTGGCAACGTCCCCGCGGCTGTCATCATCATCGGATAAATCCGGCCAAATTCATGGGCGGCATCAAGCACCGCACGATACCCGGCCAGGTTGGATTGCGACGATAGCACATCCATCGACTGGGCACGCGAAATGCGCGGCATCAGTTCCATCGCAAAGGACGAAACCCCCGCCTCCGCCATTTTTTCAATAAGATCCTTGCGATCATACGGATCAAGCAAGGCAATGATGGCGGCACCCTTTTTATAGGCGGCAAGCTCGTCGGTTTTTCCATCAACAACCGGCGGGCGCACCTTCAGGATCACATCGGCATCCTTGACGGTGGTTTTCATCGTTTTGGCAATGGTTGCACCAGCATCGGCAAAGCGATCATCCGGTATCGCGGCGTTAATTCCGGCACCAGCTTCGATTGCAACGTCAAACCCAAGACCAATCAGTTTCTTGACGGTATCTGGTGTAACGGCAACGCGCCTTTCCCCGGGCCATATTTCCTTTGGAACGGCCAGTTTCATCGCGTTCAACCTCCTTCCCTACAATTATGAATAAGCACGGCATTTTTGTTTTTATAAAACGCGGTCCACGTCCGGTGCCTGCGCATCAGACTGGCCACGATTACCCTTGCCCGGCAAGAAAAAAGGCGGTTCTTCCGCTTTAACAGAAGAAACCGCCCACTTTCCCACCACGCATTCCGAGGCAAAAAGCCTTGGCGACAAGTCAGGTCCCACCCGCCATTGGTGCTCAGGACAAACAATCAATGACGCCCTGCCTTGTCTGCGTTGAATGCAAGATGCGATTTCTTCCGGCCTGCGACAACATCAAAACCCTATAAAAAATCACTTTAACTTAATTTCAGTTTATATTATCTCAAAACACATGTGAGCGGATTTTCGCACATATTATTTCCACCCTGTAACAGGTCCTTATCCCGAACAGATAGAATCAATCCCTTGATTTATGGAAGTTTCCCCTATTTCACGCCATCGCGGTAAGTGAATATTATTTGAAAAACACACCCGCAGGTTTTCACCAAACCCATCACAACGCAAGCAAAGAAAGGAAAAAGTTTTCAACACCCAGGGTCGTTCAAGTAGGGAAATTTCGGATTAAATAGCCGAAAAAGGATCATGCAAAACTGTATTGTTCCGAAATAGCCGATCAATTAGCAAATCGACCCAACCGATTCTTTCGATCCGGAACGTCAAAAATAAAATTATAAAACAGGGAAATCGGATCAGTTTTCTGGACGATCCAGCCCGACTTTGGAAAGGGCAGCATCCTGATTGCGGGCCAATATGTCCGCATCAAAGTTTCCGACCAGATCGTTGAATATCTGATACCAGTTCAGATGCGCATCAAGGCGCAGGAACACCGCACCAAGCCCAACGGCCGCACGATCCACCAGAACAAATTCGCGCGGCGGCTTGACCCCACCGACGCGGCGCAACTCACGGTGCACCCTGCCCGCGACCTCCGCCCCATAGGCCACCGAATTGGTTTCATCCATCCGGCGTTCGCGATCATCAAGGATCGGGCCATAGACAAAACCAGCCCAGATATTAAGAACATCAATCAGTTCTCGTGACGGGTTATCGAATCCCCAGCTTTGATAGGCATGAACCGCCTTTTCCTCGTCCTTATCCCGCAATGCTTCATAAAGCGTGATGACGGCATTGACGAAAGCAGGCGGGAAAATACGGATACAGCCGAAATCAAGCAGATTGACCGACAGATCCTCGCGCAGCGAATAGTTCCCCAGATGCGGATCGCCATGAATCACGCCATAACGATAAAATGGCACATACCACGCGCGAAACATGTTCAGCGCCACCTGATTGCGTGCTTCCTGCGACGGATCACTATCAAGGAAGCTCTGGAATTTCTGCCCAGTCTGCCACGTCATGGTCAGAAGCCGCTTGGTCGTAAGGTCCATCACCGGTTCGGGCACATGCACGCATTTTTCATCCGCCACCATATGGCGATAAAGCTGCATGTTGCGGGCTTCGCGTTCGTAATCGAGTTCTTCACGCAGGCGCGCGGTCAGTTCCAACTGGATATTTTCGGCATCAATCGCGCTGTCATACCGGCGATAGATCGCAAAGGCGGCGCGTAACTGTTTAAGATCGGCTTCCACTGTCGCCGACATATCGGGATATTGCAGCTTGCAGGCCACCGTTCGACCATCATCAAGTGTGGCACGATGCACCTGCCCAAGCGATGCGGCGGCCACCGCATCGTGGCTGAAATCGGTGAATTTTTCCTGCCATCCCGACCCCAGCTCGGTGCGCATCCGGCGTTTGACAAACAGCCATCCCATACTGGGGGCGTCCGCCTGAAGCGTTGCCAGTGCCTGGGTATATTCCTTTGGCAGGGCATCGGGGATGGTCGACAGGATTTGCGCAACCTTCATCAACGGGCCCTTAAGCCCGCCCAAGGCGGATGTCAGTTCGGCGGCATATTTCGCATGATCGATATCACCGCCGAACATTTTTCCCGTGGCAAGGCGTGCTGCCAGCTTTCCAGCCGACGCCCCCACCTTCGCATAACGACGAACCCTCCCGCCGAACCGATTGCTCTCGTTTTGGGCGGTGAAATCTTCGTCGTCATTGCTCATCTCAGGAAAGTTCCTCCAACTCGTCGATCATGCGTTTGATCATGTTAAGGCCGCGCTGCCAGAATGCCGGATCGGAGGCGTCCAGACCGAACGGTGCCAGCAGTTCCTGATGGCGTTTGGTGCCACCGGCTTTCAGCATTTCGAAATATTTCTGCTGGAAACCGTCTTCGGCATTTTCATAAACGTCATACAGCGAATTCACGAGGCAATCGCCAAACGCATAGGCGTAAACATAAAACGGCGAATGGATGAAATGCGGGATATAGGACCAGTAATATTTGTACTCGTCCTCGTACCGGATCGCATCACCCAGACTTTCATGTTGTACGGCAAGCCAGATCTCGCAGATCTCATCGACCGTCAATTCACCTTCGCGGCGTTTGGTATGAACGCGTTTTTCAAATTCAAAGAACGCGATCTGGCGCACGACGGTGTTGAGCATATCCTCGACCTTGCCAGCCAGCATGATGCGTTTCATCTTCGGATCGGTTTCCGCACGCAGCATCGACTGGAAGGTCAGCATTTCACCAAAAACAGACGCGGTTTCCGCCAAGGTCAGCGGCGTGTCAGACAGGAAATAGCCCTGCTCCCCGGCAAGAACCTGATGAACCCCGTGGCCAAGTTCGTGCGCCAGCGTCATCACGTCGCGCGTTTTGCCGTGATAGTTCAGCAGAAGGTACGGGTGGGCTGACGGTACGGTCGGATGGGCAAAGGCCCCCGATGATTTACCGGCGCGCGGCGGCACATCAATCCACGGATTATCAAAAAATTTCTGACCGACTTCAGCAAGCTCGGGCGAAAATTCACCATATGCCTTAAGGACGGTTTTACGCGCCGTGTCCCAATCGATATGGCGATCATCATCATCTGGAAGCGGCGCATTGCGATCCCAGTAATCAAGCTGATCAACGCCAAACCATTTGGCTTTGAGGCGGTAATACCGATGCGACAGATCGGCATGGCTGCTGGCGACTGCGGAATTCAGCGCCTCGACAACATCGTCTTCGACCTGGTTTGACAGGTTGCGCGCCGACACGGGGGTTGCGAATTTACGCAGCCGGTCGTCAATTTCCTTGTCCTTGGCCAGCGTATTGGTGATATGGGCCAGAAGCTTTATATTTTTGCCCAGCACATCGCCAATCGACTTTGCCGCAGCCTTGCGTTCCGCCACCTTGGTCGAAGACAGCATATTGGCGACATCCGACATGGTCAGTTCTTCGCTATTCATCGGGAAACGCAGATCAGCCATCGTCTGATCGAACAGACGCACCCATGCACTTGAACCGGCAACACGGCGTTCATGCAGGACCTGCTCGACCTCGTCCGAAAGTTGATGCGGACGGAAAGCACGGTTTTCATCAAGCCACGGGCGATAGCGGCGAAGGGCGGCACTTTCGTTATATTTTGTCGAAAGCACCTCTTCCTCGATCCGGTTGATTTCAAGACCGAAGAACAGCGACAGGCTGGAAATGCTGGTCATTTCTTCCTGAACGGACTGATAGAACTGACCAATCGCAGCGTCCGAGCTATCGCCTGCATAGAGCAGTTGGGCAAATGATCCGATCCGGCCACAGACTTCACTGATGGCTTCATATTCGGCAATTGCGACAGCAAGTTCATCGCCCGAAAGACCGGCAAGCTTGCCCTGATAGTTTTTCTGGAAGGCGTCCGAGCGGGCTTTGGCATCGTCAAGATCACGCCGGATGGCCGGGTCTTTGGGATCGTTATAGAGATCGGTCAGATCCCAGGTCGGCAAATTCTTGTCGGTCGCGTTCATTTGTCCTCCAGACAGTCGATTATGCCATCAGGCCTTTTACATTCAGGCCCGAAACATCCATGCCCCGATATATGCTGGCCGGGGGCCCTGCGCCAGTGCCGATAACAGCTTTGTCTGTGCGCGCACATCAAACGGGGCGAATTTCAATACCGACAATAGCGTTTTGAACCCGGCTTGTGAAATCGCTATCATCGATGGAACCCAACGAATTTTTCCTACGGTGTGAAGTCGCACGCATTTGAACGGTTCAAAGATCATTTTCCGGCTGCGTAATGCCGCAATCCCTGATAACAAAAGCAATGTGGCCCCGTGCCTCTGTGATGGAAGCGCCGAACTTTTGATAGTTTGCGATCACAATGCGGTGACAGACGTAAACAGTGACGCCAAGATCACTGTATGAAGACTAAGAGAAACGACAACAAGGCAAGGAAGCGTCATGACGAATTTGCAGGATTATGCCGATTGGCAGAACTTGCCGTCGATGTTTTTCAAACAGGCTGAAAAATACGGGGATGCGCCGTTCTTGTGGACCAAGGATGGTGAGACAGATGAGTTTGTCCCGACCAGCTGGAATGACGCCGCCGATCAGGTGCGCGCATTGGCGCGCTCGCTTTATAAAATCGGGGTTCGCCCCGGTGACCGGGTTTTGCTGGTGTCGGAAAACCGCACCGAATGGGGTATTGCCGATCTGGCGATCATGTGTGTTGGTGCCCTGACCGTTCCCGCCTATACCACCAATACCGAACGCGATCATCTGCACGCGATCGAAGACAGCGGTGCAGGCATTGCCATCATATCGACCAAAAAACTCGCCCAGCCGTTCTTGCATGCTGCCCTTGATAGCGGGCGCTGCCGCCATGCGATCATGATGGAAGACTGGGGTCAAAGCTTTGTTGGTGACATCACCATCACCCGCTGGGAAGATATGATTTCGCAGGGGCGCGGACTAACCGATGATATCGATGCATGGGTTGCCAATATTGAACGCGATCAGCTTGCCTGCCTGATATACACATCCGGCACGGGCGGCGCGCCCAAGGGCGTTATGCTCAGCCACGGGGCGATCCTGTCAAACTGCATGGGGGCGTTTGATATCATCGAAACGCTGGGGATCGAGGAAGAGGTCTTCCTGTCCTTCCTGCCGCTGTCGCATTCCTACGAACATACCGCGGGCCTTTATTTTCCGATGAGCATCGGCGCACAGATCTATTACGCCGAAAGCCTTGATCGGCTCGCGGCAAACCTTGCCGAAGTCCGCCCAACCATCATGACGGCTGTACCGCGCCTTTATGAAATGCTCTATCAGCGCATGAGCCGCATGGTCGAAAAAGAAGGCGGCTTCAAGCAGAAGCTGTTTAATCTGACGCTCAAGCTTGGTCGCAAAACTTACGAAAAAGAACCGCTCAACCTGATTGAAAAAATCCAGAATTTCGTTTGCGAAATTCTTCTGCGCCGCAAATTGCGTCAGCGTTTCGGCGGCCGGATCAAGGCCATGGTATCAGGCGGCGGTCCTCTGAACTACGAACTGGGTGTATTGTTCGTCTCGTGCGGCATTCGTATCCTTCAGGGATATGGACAAACCGAATTTGCCCCGGTCGTGTCGTGCAACCGTGCCGAAAACAACAAATTGCGTACTGTTGGCCCGCCGATGGTCGGGGCCGAGGCGAAAATTGCCGATGACGGTGAAATCCTGCTGCGCGGCGAAAGCATGATGAAGGGGTACTGGAACCTGCCCGAAGTCACTGCTGCCACCATCATAGATGGCTGGCTGCATACCGGGGATATCGGCAAGTTCGACGAAGAAGGCAGCCTTGTCATCACGGACCGCAAAAAGGATATCATCGTCAATTCCGGGGGCGATAATATCTCGCCCCAACGAATCGAGGGTCTTCTGACGCTGGAAACCGAAATTTCCCAGGCGATGGTTTACGGCGACGACAAACCTTATCTGGTTGCTGTCCTGTGGCCGGACGAGGATTTCATGCGCGAATTCGCCAAGGAAAACGGGATCGAGAACAATATTGATCTCCTTGGCGAGAACGAGGAATTCCGCAAAAAAATCCGCACCGCGGTTGATCATGTCAATCGCCGTCTTTCGACGATTGAAAAGGTCAGAAGCTTTACCTTCGCCGAAAGCCCGTTCTCG
This sequence comes from Thalassospira permensis NBRC 106175, assembly GCF_000714555.1. NCBI lineage: Bacteria > Pseudomonadati > Pseudomonadota > Alphaproteobacteria > Rhodospirillales > Thalassospiraceae > Thalassospira > Thalassospira permensis. Next base: position 48,942 of record NZ_AUNC01000020.1, read on the forward strand.
ATTGATAACGAGATGCTGACGCCATCAATGAAAATCCGCCGCCACAAGATCAAGGCAGCCTATGGTCAGGCTCTTGATGCTCTGTATCAGCGCAAGCGTGGTGGGCAGTAACAGGAACCAATGGCAAATCATTTGGCGGACAAACCGATATTAACCCTGATCCGGGGCCTTCCCGGATCAGGCAAATCAACCCTTGCCGCCGCGATTTGCCAGATAGCCGATGCAGTCCATCTCGAAGCCGATCAGTTCATGATCGACCGCAACGGCAATTACCGGTTTGATAGCCGCAAACTGCGTGACGTTCATGCACGCTGCGAAGCCGAATGCGACGGGCATCTATCAGCCGGGCAAAGCGTTGTTGTTTCCAACACATTTAGTGAAATCTGGGAAATGCAGGCCTATCTCGACATGGCGGAACGCCACCATGCCGCATTGCAGATCATCGAATGCCATGGACGATTTGGCAATATCCATGGCGTCCCCGATGATAAAATCAACGCCATGCGCAAACGCTGGCAACAGCTTCCCGAACGTTATAGCTAAGCCGTTCAGTTCACGGTCGAAAAGACCTTTTTCAACACATCCGTTGTCCAGCGTGACGGATCAGAACGGATATCGGCTTCCTGTTTTGCGATGTAATAAAACAGGCCATCCATCGCCTTGTCGGTGGCATGATCGGAAAGTGACGCCTTGATATCGGGCACCATCGGCAATGTGTCGTACTGCCCCATCATCTGATCATAAAGCTGCAACGCGCCGGTTTCGGCCAATGCTTCGCCAATTACCGGCCGCAATCTGCTTTCGATATCCCCGCCCGATACACGGCGCAGATATTTCGTCGCGGCATCTTCCGGCCCGTCCAGAATGCCTTTGGCGTCTTCAAGCGTCATGCGGCTGACAGCATCGGCGAGAATATCACCGGCATCCCGCATGGTCTGTTCGGCCGCACGGTTCATTCGCAATTCAATTTCCTCGCCATAACTGCCAAGCCCGGCAGCACTTAGCAGGGATTGCGCATGCTTGACGCTATCAGGCAGCGGAATATGCGCCACCGGATCGGCATTGAAGCCATCCGTCACGCCAAGATCGGTGGTGACAACCTCAACCCCCTTATCAAGCGCCTGACGCAGGGCATCGGAAACCGTTTCATCGGACACCCCCGCCATCGACGCCGAACTGCTGCCCGATCCGCTGCCAGTCGTGTTCCCTGTCACGCTGCCAAGTGCTTCCTTAGCCTTGTCAAAAAACGATTGCGCAGATGCATCGACCGATAGTCCGGCCATCAGGGCCAGAAACGACGCGGACACAATCAATCGGGTAAAGGTCTTGGGTTTTGGTGGCAGTGATCGCATGGATGTCCCCTTGGATTTGGTATTTTCATCATCCTGCAGGCAGATCATGGCCTTGAAAAGACAAAACCCCGATCCGGGACCGGGGTTTTGCAAGATTTCAAATCTACGATGATCAGTCGACCAGTTCGACCTTCTTGCCGTTCAGAAGCAACTGACCGCCTTCGGCAGAAACCGGGATGGTATCGCCATCCTTGATCCCACCTTCAAGGATTTGCATGGCAAGCGGGTTTTGCAGATAGCGTTGAACGACACGTTTAAGCGGACGTGCACCATAAACCGGGTCATATCCCTTATCGGCCAGCCAGCTTTTGGCAAACTCGTCGAGTTGCAGAGTGATCTTGCGATCAAACAGCAGTTTTTCAAGACGCCCCAACTGGATATCAACAATCGTATCCATCTGGGCACGTTTCAGGCGATGGAACAGAAGGACTTCGTCCAACCGGTTCAGGAATTCCGGGCGGAACGACGCCCGCACGACTTCCATCACCTGGCTGCGCAATTCGCTGCTATCATGACCTTCTTCCTGATTGGCCAGAATGTCGGCCCCCAGGTTCGACGTCAGGATGATCAACGTATTACGGAAGTCGACCGTGCGTCCCTGCCCATCGGTCAAACGACCTTCGTCAAGAACCTGCAACAGAACGTTGAACACATCGGGATGGGCTTTTTCAACTTCGTCAAACAGCACCACCTGATACGGACGCCGCCGCACTGCTTCGGTCAGCGAACCGCCTTCCTCGTACCCGACATAGCCCGGAGGCGCACCGATAAGCCGTGACACCGCATGTTTTTCCATGAATTCCGACATATCGATGCGGACCATGGCCTGTTCATCGTCAAACAGGAACTGCGCAAGCGCCTTGGTCAATTCAGTTTTACCAACACCAGTCGGGCCAAGGAACAGGAACGATCCCATCGGCCGGTTCGGGTCCTGCAACCCGGCACGCGCACGGCGCACCGCGTTCGAGATCGACCTTACGGCTTCATCCTGACCGACGACGCGTTTGCGCAGGATATCTTCCATCCCAAGCAGCTTTTCACGTTCGCCTTCCAGCATCTTGTCAACCGGGATACCCGTCCAGCGCGACACGACCGAAGCAATGTGCTTTTCCGTCACCGCTTCTTCTTTCATGCCGTCGGCCTGATCGTCTTCGGCCTTTTCAAGCAACCGTTCCAGTGCCGGGATTTCTTCGTATTGAAGCTGCCCGGCACGGTCCAGACGTCCGTCACGCATCGCGCGTTCAAGTTCGCCGCGTGCCTGATCAAGCTGTTCCTTGATATGGGTCGATGCCGCCAGTTCCTTTTTCTGGGCTTCCCATTTCGCAGTCAGCTCCGCCGATTTGCCTTCAAGTTCGGCCAGTTCCTTATCAAGGCGCCCCAGACGATCTTTCGATGCCCGGTCTTCCTCTTTCTTAAGCGCCTCGCGCTCGATCTTCAGCTGAATGATACGGCGATCAAGCTCGTCAATTTCCTCGGGCTTTGAGTCCAGTTCCATCCGAAGGCGCGAAGCCGACTCATCCATAAGGTCAATCGCCTTATCGGGCAGGAAACGATCCGTGATGTACCGGTTCGAAAGCGTTGCCGCTGCCACCAGCGCATTATCGGCAATACGCACACCGTGATGGAGTTCGTATTTTTCCTTGATGCCGCGCAGAATGGAAACTGTATCGGAAACGCTGGGTTCTGAAACAAAGACCGGCTGGAAACGACGGGCAAGCGCCGCGTCTTTTTCAATATGCTGCCGGTATTCGTCCAGGGTCGTTGCCCCGACGCAGTGAAGCTCGCCGCGCGCCAGTGCCGGTTTCAGAAGGTTCGACGCATCCATCGACCCCTCGGCCTTTCCGGCCCCGACCAGCGTGTGCAATTCGTCAATGAACAGAACAATCTGTCCTGCTTCGGCCTCGATCTCGGACATAACCGCTTTCAGGCGTTCTTCAAACTCGCCGCGGAACTTGGCACCGGCAATCAGCGCCCCAAGATCAAGCGACAGAAGCTTTTTGTCCTTAAGCGTTTCAGGCACGTCACCCTTGACGATGCGCAACGCCAAACCCTCGGCAATGGCGGTTTTACCCACGCCGGGCTCGCCGATCAGAACCGGGTTGTTTTTTGTCCGGCGCGACAGGACCTGTATGGCGCGACGAATTTCCTCGTCGCGACCAATCACCGGGTCAAGCTTGCCTTCACGTGCTGCAGCCGTCAGATCACGCGCATATTTCTTAAGCGCATCATACTGGCTTTCCGCACCGGCACTATCGGCAGTACGGCCTTTACGGACGTCATTGATGGCACCATTAAGCGCCTGCGCGGTAACGCCCGCATCGGCCAGGACCTTGCCCGCAACCGATTTCGGATCAAGTGCAATGGTCAGCAACAACCGTTCAGCAGTGACATAGCTGTCACCCGCCTTCTTGGCGACTTCCTGTGCCTGATCAATCAACCGGGCAAAATCGGACGACAGATAAATCTGGCCATTGCCGCCCGATACCTTGGGCAGTTTTGCCAATTCCTGCGCACAGCGATCCTGTGCCGTTTTCGGCTTTCCGCCCGCCGCCTTGATAAGATTGGCTGCCAGACCTTCTTCGTCGTCAAGCAGCACTTTCAGAAGGTGGATCGGCACAAATTGCTGATGGTTTTCACGCAGCGCCAATGATTGCGCCGCCTGAAGAAAGCCTTTGGACCGGTCCGTAAATTTTTCGAATTCCATGCCTGTCACTCCTTGAGCCAACAGTATCGTAACATGCGGACCTTCTTGGAAGCATCCGCGACCTTAAGTGGTTTTATCCACAATGGAAATTATCACCCTTTCCATTGCCGACGTCTTTGATATGTCTCAGTTTCAGGGCTTTGCAAGACGATACCCCTACAAAAGTTGCAAGAATTAATTGTGCATCGCAAAACCGTTTTCTGGCATCATTCAAGATTGCGACGAAAAGCACTGTCATTCCCGGCAAATCCGTTGCGCAAGACCGCACAGGAAGTCTTGCCCTTGGGAATGCAAGGCATTAACGTCGCCCTTCATATTTTTACGGCTTGCAACCCGGCCCGCCCCGTTTGCCGATATGCATATTATGCCACACAGGATCGAATGCCATGACTGTCCAGCTTAAAGCCATCAAACGTTACCCCGTCAAAGGGCTCAGCGGCATTGAAATGCCTGCCGCCGACATCACTGCACACAAGATGCTGCAAGATGATCGTCGCTTCATCATCGCCACCCAATCATCGGTTGGTCAGGACGGTGTGCATGAATGGGCGCGCAAAAGCAATTTCCTGCAACTGGTTAACACGCCCAAGCTGGCCGAACTTGGCATCGAATATGACGATGCAACCACGACGTTGGCAATCCTTCGCAATGGTCGCGTGATCTGCAAAGGCAATCTTGAAGACAAGATGGGCCGCACCGTGGTCGAGGATTTCCTCTCGGCATTCCTGAAAAACGAGATCGCCGGAACGCCCAGAATTTATTCTGTCCCCGATGTCAGCTTCGGCGACATGAAGGAACCCTATATCTCGATCATCAATCTGGCATCGGTGCGCGATTTCGGCGACCGTGTCGCCCAGACAGAAATCGATCCGATGCGCTTCCGCGGTAATCTGCTGATTGACGGGCTTGAACCATGGGCGGAACTGAAATGGGAAGAAGGCCAGATCATTCAGATTAATGGCTTAGATTTCCGCGTTATCCACCCGATCACGCGCTGCAAAGCAACCAGCGTCAACCCCGGCACGGCAGAATCCGACATCAATGTGCCCCTGCTGCTGCGTAAAGGTATGAACCACCTTTATATGGGGGTTTATGTCGAAGCACTCGGTTCCGGTGCCATCCATCCGGAAGATGTAGTCACCGTTGCATAACGCTAGCTGAATGTCGGAGCATGGACGGCCATGCCCTGAAACATCTCGTCATGGTACCAGTCGATCCGGTATGCCCGGATCGGCGGGATTCCTTTGCGAAACAGGATCTGTTCTTCGACCGGGAAACGCGCAACTTCGGTTGATCGCAGGATTGGCTGATTGTCCTGGGGTCGCAGATGCACCGGGCGATCACCGCTGACACCGCCCCCGGTATCGTCAAATTTCGACATCGCAGTCAGTCCGGCAACCCAATCCAGGTTGAAAGCCCCATCCTGGCTCAGCACCGAAATCGCATCCGCCTTCCCGACAACATTTTCCCAATTCAGGCAAACATCCATCAGGCCGCTAACACCGGAAAAACCGGGCCAGATGATCATGCCATCGCCAAGTCCGCCCCCCAAAAGACGTTCAAATAACGGCATCCGGCCAACGGCCTCGATACCGTCCAGCAACACCAGAAATTCTGCATCCCCGCTTTTCCAGTCCCGGCGGGCAATCAGCTGCATCATCGCACCAATCATCACCCGGCTGAATGCGGTTTGGGTGGCCGGTGTGTCACCGCCCATTTGACCGACAATGAAAATGGATACCGGTCGCCCCGTCAGATCATCAAGACCAAATGTGCTATTGCTGACGACACGTGCAATCGCCGGATTGTCAAAATCGGCCGTTGCCATCCGGCACGCCTCGATAATCGACATCCGCTGATCTTCGGTCATATCAAGGATCGTCAGGGCGATATCAGAAATCCTGCCATCTGCGGATTCAATCCCCATCAGATCCTCAAGTATTTTATAGAAACGGTGCGATGGCATGACCAGGTTGCGGCGAACTTCGGCAAGGCTTCTGCTTTCTTTCAGGCTGGTTTGCATTGTGTAAACAATGAACCCCTGCAAAAGGGTGCGTGCCGCGCGTGTTTCCTGCTCGTCCAGTTCCTGTACAAATGCCGGTGCCAACAATGTATCGGCAATCAAACCGGCATCGGCAATTAATCCTTCGCCCTGCTGGCGTATAAAATCGCATGGATTGAACTGATCGGTTTCTGCGCCGGCCTGACCATGCGGATCAATCACGATGATCCGCTGCCCAAGTTTTTTGCGGCGCTCATGCACCGCACGATAGATGCTGCCATAACGTTCATAAACAAACAGCGCACCAGTATGGAGCAAGGCGTTTGGCTCCGCCGAAGCGCGATAATATTCTTCCGGCTTGCTGGCGAATGTTATCACTCGGCGCAATCCCGATGCCCCGATCAGGCGCTTCTCAGCCCCCCAGCGCCCCAGAACGATTGGCGGCTTGGGATCAAGAAGCTTTCGCGCTTCCAGGTCTTCGGCCTTGGCCCATTGGCCCTCGGCTTTCATCTTGGCCGCTAACATTGGTGATACAGATTGTTTTTTCTTCGACGGGGATGATTGCGCACGATTAAGCACGATCACAACCAGCGGCAGGAACATCGGAATGATAAAACAAACCGCCCCTAACAAAGCCAGCTCATAATCACCGTTAAAAACACCAAGCGCGACAACCATAGCGCCAAGCGCCCACAGCAGTACCATAATGACGCGGAACAAGCCTGCCCCCATCATTCACCCCCCAAGAATGTTTACCTGTCTTTTAGCGAAGAGACCCCAATGCATTAAAATGCCTTTCGATCCTCCAGCAGGTCATACTTCCATCAAGTGATAGCAGTTAAAATCTGCAGTTGCATCATATTAACTATTTATGGATGCTGGGTTTCACATCAAGAAGTCCAATTGACAGCACCGTAAATAAAGCTGTGGCAACGTGGCACTTCGAGGGCCCGGAAACAACAAACCCCGCGGGATTTCTCCGGCGGGGTCTGTTGTAATCGTGACAAGCCAAATGATCAGGCGGAAACCGGTTCCGCTGATTTGTCTTCGCTTGTACCTTCATCGCCATCTTCGCGACCGGCAGCACGGCTGCGGCCACGACGCGCTGTCGGATGACGGCCACGTGTGCGGCTTGTTCCGGCAGCAGCTTTGCGCGGTTTCTTTTCTTCGCCGTCCGCCGACGTATCGGTATCAGCATCGGCATTGTCAGCTGGGCCAATATCCAAAGATGGCTGATCGCTGTCTTCGGATGCGGCTTTTGGCGGGCGACCACGCGGCGCAGCACGGCGTGCACGCGGTGCACGTTTTACCGGTGCAGCATCACCATCGTTGTTGTCCGTGGAAGAAGCAGCAGAAGAAGCTGCAACATCATTGCTATCGGCCGAATTGGTGCCGGTATCATTGGACGTATTATCTGCCGACGCCGCAACATCATCCTGATTGACAGAATTGTCGCTGCTGTCGTCCCCATTCTGGTTCTCGCTGCGCTCGTCACGGTTCGGGCGGTTGTTACCCCGATCGTTACGGTCATTGCGATCATTTCGCTGCGGACGCGGGCTGTTATTGTCACCACGCTCTTCACGACGCTGGTTTTCCCAGTCAATCGCGGCTTGCAGGATACGATGATAGTGTTCCGCATGCTGGTAATAGTTTTCAGCAAGGACCGGATCGTCAGTACAATCCTTCGCCAGCGAAACGTATTTTTCGTAAACCTGCTGGGCGTTTCCACGAACGCGCCCGTCCGGACCGTTACTGTCAAAAGTCTGAAATTTCGGATTTACAGGACGTTTATTCGGCTGCTGCCGACCGCGCGGACGCTTATTGTTGTTGTTGTTGTTGTTGTTATTTCTCATATCAACATGTCTTTGGTGTTGAAGGACAAATCCGGATTCATAAAGGAATCCCGGAAC
>NZ_AUNC01000021.1:0-52499 GCF_000714555.1 Thalassospira permensis NBRC 106175
AGGGCCCCGATCGGGGCCCTTTTAATTGGATTTTCTTGCACAATTTCGTTTCGCAATTATCGTGTGTTCCTACCCTGCGTCAGCCAAAGCCATCGGTCTAGGTGTTGTTAATACCAAGGTTCTTTCATCACGATGCTCAAGGCCTTGAAGTTCCACTTGATAAACATTTCCGTCTTCCGTGTGAGTGATTAAAACCAACTCGCCTTCCGACTTCCGGCATCTTGCCGGGCTTTGCCTCGGAGTTTTAGACGTTTTTGTCATCATGGCTTCCTCGGTTGTTATGCTGAAGGAACTTATTTTTATTGTTATTTATATTCTACCAGAAGTTATGTTGGGCTTGGAATTCCATTTTTTTTATCCTGATTTTGCATAGAGTTAACTATGGCCTGAATCTTAATAACCTGTTTGAGTGGTGTAAATATGGCATCGGCAACTGCAAATACAATCTGAGTGTCCCATTTTTCGATGAACACACCCCTTGATTCGCTGTCTACGGTTAAAAAACCAAGTACCTCAGAATCTCTTTCTTCCATCAAATTGCACGACCCTTGACGTATCACGCATGAAATTGTGCTACGATATGGCAATGGCCAATTGAACATAGAAAATCTTTTCCTGTGAGAATTAAGGCCAGTTGTTAACTCTGGTTTGTAAGCTGTCATACTTGTCGTTTGAAATTCAGAGTCCTTCGAAAGGTTGTTGCTAAAATAATGCCAGTGAGATTCATCTGAACTGAACAACTGAGCAAACCGCTTGTTTTTATTTAGAGGATCGTGGTTATCTCGCACTCTTTTTCGGTCACGATCTCTATAGCGACCTGCTGATGCGCTATCTCTTGCATAAGTATAGAAGTATAACTCTCCATTGTTCTCGTAGGTTAGTTTTATGCTTGTTCGGCAGTTAGTTGAAGTAAGTGAACGAAATATATCGGCGCTAAAATCAAGAATGTGAGATATATATGTTTTTGATTGGCTTAAATAAGAATTGTATTCCTGTATCGATGCGTCGTCGGATGGTCTATTCTCGATTAAGTAGTTGTTTAAATCTCTTATGTGATGATTTATGTTATGTATAGAGGTTGTTATATTTGCGTATTTTTCTTTTCTTGAGCTATTGTAGTATAGAGTAATAACGAAAATTAAAAGTAATATTACAGTAATGTAAATAAATGTATTTGCCATTATTGAAAGAGTTGTTTGATCGAATTTGGCGTCTTCAACTAAATCCCATGATGAAAGAAATGACAGTACTCCGCCAACGACCCCCAAAATCCATCCTGCGAAACGCCGTACGTGAAAGAGAAATGCGTCCATAACAATGCCCCCAAACTTTCTGTTCGCTCTACTATGAATTCCTAATGTTAATTTTTGGTTGTATATCGTCAATCGTAAATTTTCTCAAAGTAGTGCGTTTGGTGGAGGTTAGTTAGTGGTTGCTGTTTTTAATCTTGGCGCGCCTAAACATGTGTGGTGAGAAGGGAGAATCTTTCTACCCCCTTTGTATGTTTTATGCCGTGAGTCTTATTTACTGTGTCGGATGATGGGCCGGTTTGGGTTTGATCAGTAGCCAGCCAAGATTCATGCCGGTTGCGGCAATCACAATCGCCACTGCTCCGATGACCTGGGCGGTATCCGGGCGATAGCCAAACGCAATCAGATCGACAAGAATGGCGACGACTGGATAGATGAAGGACAGTGACCCTTGCAAATGGGTGGGTAGTTTCTGAACCGCGCCATACATCAGCACATACATGATCCCGGTATGAGCCACGCCAACCGTGACAAGCGCGCCCCAGCTTGATGGCGTATCGGGCAGGTTATCAAGATTGGCAAAGGGGGCGAGCAGCAGAATGCCGACACAAACCTGAATGAGCGCGATCAGATGCGGCGGGGTACCTTTCAGCTTTTTTGTAATGATGGCAGCCACTGCCCAGAAAAAGGCCGCGACCAATGCCATCGCGATACCGCCTGCATAATTGGTGCCGGTAAAGCCGCCATCGGGCTTGCCCGATATGATCAACAGCAATCCGCCAAATGCAATCGCAAGCCATGCAAATTTATTGGCTGTCAGTTTTTCACCAAACAGCAATGCACCGAACATCACCAGCATGAAGGGCTGGGTATTGTAAACGGCTGTTGCAATGGAAATCGATGCCATCGAATAGGACTGGAATAACAGGAACCAGTTTGTCACGATGGCAACACCACCAAGCGCGGCCCAACCCAATATCCGCAGGTTCAAAAGTCCGCGTAAAAACCCCATGCCAGCGCAAACGACAAGCAGGGCCCCAGCCCCAAATACGCACCGCCAGAAAACAACATCAAGAGCGGATTGCCCCGACATCACAACGAACCAACCAATTGTGCCCAGAATCGTCATGGCCGCGGTCATTTCGACCGTGCCGCGCAGTTTTTCATCCATCGGAATGCTCCGTTAAACTGATTTTATGGATGAAATTTGCGCCTTTTTTCGGCTTTGTTCCATGGTCTGAGATTGAAAATGTCGGCTCTTTACTTAATTATATGAAGTTGATTTCGAATATTTATAGGAAAAGTAAAGTGATCGATGAAATCGACCAGAAGATACTGAAAATCCTGATTGGTGATTCGCGTATCTCGCAAAAGGAACTGGCAGCCCGTGTCGGGCTATCATCCCCCGGCGTGGCGGAACGGGTCCGGCGTCTGGAGGAACGCGGCGTTATTCGGGGCTTTACTATTGATGTAAATCCCGAAGCACTTGGCTATCCGCTGCAGGCGATCGTACGCATTCGTCCGCTGCCGGGCAAATTGCATATCGTTCAGCAGATGATCGAAGAAATTCCAGAATTCGGGGAATGCGACAAGGTCACGGGCGATGATTGTTATATCGCGCGTCTGTATGTTCGCTCGATGGGGGAACTTGATACATTGCTGGACCGCATTGTCGACAAAGCGGAAACCAACACATCCATCGTGAAATCGAAGTCGGTTGAACGACGCATGCCACCGCCGGTCATGCGTTGATGGTTTCCGGTTATCGGTCTGCCGGGTTTTGCGTGGCAAAGGCCACCAGTTCATCTATGAAAACACGTTGGCGTTTGGGCATGAAATCGGTTTCGGGCCAAACAGCAAAGATATCGCGCTGTTCGGTTTCCCAGTCGGGCAGAAGCGCTACAAGTCGTCCAGCCCGCAGCCTATTGCTGATAATGCTGTGTGGTACAAGGCCGATGCCGTGGCCTTCTTCTATCATAAGTGATGCCAGTTCGATCTCGTCGACGTCAAACCGGCCATCAACGCTAAATACCTCGTTGCGTCCTGTTTTGCGGTGGGTCAACCGCCAGGTTCGAAGCGGACTTGCGACAATCATCGCATGATAACGCAGTTCTTCGGGCGATGTCGGTGTGCCGAATTTCGCCAGATATTCCGGGGCGGCACAGGCAACCAGATAGGTGTCACACAGCTTGCGCAGGACGAGAGATTGCTGGGTTTGCTTGCCGACGCGGATGGCGACATCAAAATTGAATTCGCCAAGCGGCAATACACGATTGGACAGGGTCAGCCGCAGATCGATATGGGGATGTTTACGAAGAAAAGTGCTGAAAAACGGGGCGAGCCAGCTTCGGGCGAGATTGACAGGCAAGGCGATCTTCAAAATCCCGGCAGGCTCGTTATGGCGTGTGTCGATACTTTCAAGCGTTCTGTTCATTTCGGTGACCAGAGGGCGTAACTGGTCGAAATAGGTATGCCCGGCATCAGTCAGGGCGAACCGTCCGCTGCCGCGTAGCAGCAGTTTGCAGCCCAGCTTTTCCTCCAGCTTTTGCAGGCGTCGGCTAAGTGTCGCCATCGGAACCTCCAGGGCAATCGATGCCTGCCGGAGGCTGCCAAGTTCGGCTATGCGAATGAAAAGGGCGAAATCGTCCAGTTGCGCATGTTCCATATGTGGAAACTCAAATCCCGAAAATATCCACTATTCCCAAAAATGAGATTATCGCATTGTCCGCTCCATGCCCACCGTAAACGGGAACCAAATCAAAGGAGCCTCACATGCTTCCGGCACGTTTTTATCGTTTTGTATTTTCCGGTCTGATGTCGATCTGGCTGTCGACCCTGATGACCGGGCTGGTGACACTGATCAATACTGGTATCGACCCCGAATTTCTGCTGCGCTGGGGGCGGGCATTTGTCATTGCCTGGCCTATTGCCTTTTCGCTGGTTCTGATCAGTGGCAGCACGGTGACGCGCATCGCAAATAACCTGACCCGCGATTCACGTGTTCAGGCCGCTGAATAATCGTCTTTGGCCTGTTGCTGTCGCAGGACACGGTTGACGGCACGTTCAACCGCCCTGCGATCAGCCGCCTCGGCGATGTTTCGCGCGGCCGTCCGTCCGATAAGGCGCGCATGATCGCGCAGGGTGTCCTGCTGTTTGGCTGTTTTGGCCTGTCCGATCAGACTTTCAAGAACTTCTGCCATTGGCAACAACACATAGGGCTTGGTGCTTGCTGATTGTCGGATCTGGTTAAATGCCGCGTCCAGCATCTCACCGAAATCCGAAAGATGGGCACATATCCGTTCCTGTCCTTGCTCGTCCCGCCAAAGGCCCAACGGGGAATGAAAATTCATCGCCTGTGGCATGGCCCGGCCCAGACGATAAATCACTGCAATTGCGGTAAACGGGTCATTGATGCCCGGTGACAATGCGCGCAGGGCGACCTCGACCAGCTGGCGCAGGGCGAACTCGATATCAAGCATCGCGGTGCGCTGATTGCCAATCAGTATCTGTTCGGTAATGAAATTCCGGTATTCGCCGATGTCGTCTGTTGCATTGGCGGCATTTGTGCTGATTTCTCCGATAATGTCTTCGGCAATCACATGCTGTCCGGCATGGATTGTCAGGGCGATATGAATGTCTGCCTTGGTCGCAACCTCCAGCAAACCCTCATAGTCGATGCCCTGTACATAACCAGATTTTGCGGCCTTGATGGCTCTGTCAGGGTTGATTGTTCCCGCATCAGGCAGGGTGCATCCGGCTTCTGCTGCATGGTCGATTGGTCGTGAAAGCGTTTCCAGCGACGATGCAATCGTTTCTTCCAGATTTCCGCCGACTTTCTGGATGACCTGATCCGCCACAATGGATCGGCCCAGATGATGCACAAACAGAATCAGGACAAACAGGCTTACGACAAAAAGGAGAATCCCGGTTATGGCGGCAATTTGCGGGACCTGATCCTCCTTGCCCTGGCCCCCCATGATGACAAGGGCCGTGATCAGAAACAGAATGGATCCGACAAAGCTGCCCAGTGCATTTTGTGTTTTGGGATCGCCCATGAAATTGCGAATGGTGCGTGGGCCCAGTGATCCGGCGGCAAGTGTCAGAACCACCATGGTTACGGACAGGGCAAAGGTGGTCATGGTCACAAGAGTGGCAAGAAGGGTTGATGTCAGGTCCTGTACCGTTTGAACCGTTCCGAAACGCGGCCAGAAATCCGGCAGGCTGGCAATCATGTCCTCGCCCGGGAGGCGAATTGCCAGCAAGGCAACAGCGGCACCGCCAATCGCATAAAGCAGCGGAATAAACCACAAGCTGTGACCAAGAAATTCCCATATCCGGATAAATCGGTGAAACATTTACTGCGGTCCTGTTCTTGCCGTGTGCTTTGCGTGGCGACAAATGCCGCCCGTTGGCAAAGCCGAAACCGGGACAGCGATCCAGTGTTAAACGTATAAGGTTAAAGCCGGTTCCCTGTTTTCTGCGTTTGGGTGCATCCGTTGAGTGTTCGGATGAATGCCACCCATGCAAAATTCGCGATTGTTTGGCGTTAAAAAATGAACCAAATTCGATTTTACGTCATTTATTGAAAAGGCAGGGATATGGCAGCCCCGAACGACCCGGAAAAGCAGCCGCTGAGACAGCGGCCAAACCGCATTGAAAAACGTCAGCAGCGCGAGGAACTGATCCTTGAACGCGCGGGCGAGCTGATTGCGGAATACGGGTTTTTCGAACTGAAGATGTCTGATCTGGCCCGCGCCTGCGATATTTCGGTTGGCACACTTTATGCCCATTTCGCCAGCAAGGAGGACTTGCTGCTTGGGCTTGCGATTCTGGCGGGGCAAAAACGCGCCGGGTTTTTCGATTATGCCCGTGCTCATGACGGCAGTGCGATGGAAAAGTTCATTGTCGCAAGCCTGCTTGATATCCGCTTTTCCATTGATCACCCGCAATGGTTTGAGGCCGAATATCTCGCTCTGGCCCCATCGATCTGGCAGCGCGCAACCCCGTCGCACCATCAAAGCCAGCTCGCCGGGATCGGACGTATCACCGAAATGTTCCAAAGCTTCCTGTCCGATGCTGCCAATGAACTGGGGGTATCGGGCGATGTGATCGCGCAGACCCGCAACCTCAATCTTGGCAGTTGGGGGCTTTCATTTGGCATGAATGCCCTGGCCCTTTCAGAAATAACCGACCGCCATTATGGCACTGAATTGCGCAGCAATGCGATTGACATCTTCTGCGACAGTCTGGCCGATCTTTTGGCCGGGGCGGGATGGCATGTCGATGACGCTCGCCAGATCGTGCGCGACCTTGCCGCCCGCTATGCCGATCTGAAATAGCCGCTGGCGACGTTATCAATTAACCGCCACTACCAAAACGCCCCACGGAGTATTCGCCCCATGTCCCAGGAAACCAAAACCATGTCCGCGGTCTTTTTGACCGTGCTGTTCGGTTTTGCCGGGTTCAGCCTGCCTTATCCTGTTTTCAGCCCGATGTTTCTGAAACCCGAACTGGGTTTTCTTGATCCCTCGGTGCCCACCGAATACCGCACGATGCTTTTGGGTGTCGCCATGGCGCTTTATCCCATCGGGCAGTTTATCGGTGCACCGTGGCTGGGGCGGGTATCGGACAAGCTTGGCCGCCGCCCGGTTCTTATGGCGTCGCTGACCGGGGCGGCCTTTGGCTATCTTGTGACGGCCTATGGTGTGGCGAGTGCAAATTTGCCGTTGGTTTTGATTGGACGCTTTGTGTCGGGCCTGTGCGAGGGCAATATGGCGATTGCCCAATCGATTGCATCGGATATCAGCCGGCCGGAAACCAAGGTGCGCAATTTTGGTCTGATCACGGTCGCGATCAATGTTGGCTGGATCATCGGTCCGCTGATGGGCGGCTTTTTCTCCGACCCGACCATTCATCCGTCCTTTAACGTTTCGTGGCCGTTCTATTTTGCCGCGGGTATGTATGCCTTTAACCTGCTGGTGGTCTTCGTGATCCTGCGCATTCCTGAATATGCGCGCCGTCGCGGCACGCCAAAGGGCATGACGCCACCCGCCACCCGCTCTGTATGGGCCACGATCAAGGACCCCGACCTTTTGCCGGGTTATGTGATTTCGTTCTTCAGCTATATCGCGGTTTATATCTTCTTTGCCTTTTTCGGGGTCTATCTGGTGCAGAATTACGACGTCACCAGCAGCTTCCTTGGCATGTGTTCGGCAATCATTTCGATCCCGCTGATCCTTGCCGGATTGACGGTTGATCGTGCGCAGAAGATTTGCGGCCTGATCGGTGTCGGGACCCTTGGTCATCTGTTTTTGGGGATCGGCCTGATCACGTTCCTGATCCCCGATGGGCTGGTGTGGATATTTGTGCCGATGTGTCTGGCGGCATTCGGTATTGCCTGGTGCGAGGTGACGACCAGCCTGTTTATTTCCAACGCTGCCGGATCGCATGAACAGGGGCAGGCGCTTGGCGTTTATCGGTCCGCCCACGTTCTGGCCGAAGCCACCGCTGTCCTGATCGGCGGGGTTCTGGCCGGGATCGCCAGCTATGCGCCGTTCTTCCTTGGCTTTATCGCGGCGATGCTATGCGTAATTGGTATTCTGGGCTGGCTGCGCATCCGTCAGACAACCGCGGACGTTCCGGCGGCATAAGTTCGCAATACAGACTCAGACATCAACCGGTGCATAGGCGGCGCAGGCAATCAGTTTGGCCGCCTTTTCGCTGTCTTTGCGGTCCTTGTCCGGCAGTTTCGCAAGGTCATCGGCAAGCGCGCGGGTTTCTTCGATCCCGTCGAGATCGGCACTGATTTCCATCACCCGATCCCAGATCGCCTGATCATCCATACCGCCCATCACCGCCAGGGTGATCGCCCGGTTAAGGGTGGCTTCGGGGTTTTCGGCATCTTGGCTCAGGATCAGTTCGAACGCCTCAAACGCCGAAATCAGATGACCTTCGCGCAGATGGATAACGCCCAGATCATTTTTTGCCGCAAGTGACGCTGGATCAATGCGTAAAAGCTGCTCGATTGCGCGTTTTTCACCTTCCGGATCGTCGTTGGCGCGATGTGCCGCGGCGATCAACTGATGTATTTTTGTATCACCCGGCCGGTGGTGGGCCGCGTTCTGAAAAGCACTCAGCGCATATTCGGGCTGTTCAAGGTCCAGCAATGCCTGCCCGCGCAGTACCAGCAAATCCGGGTCGGTCGGATGAAGGCGCAAAACGATATCGACATGATTAAGTGCCGAACGGGCATCACCATTTTCAAGCAGGGCGCGTGCAATGTGATGCAGGCATTCTTCGTTGCCTTCATCAGATTGCAGCACAGTGCGATATTCGCCAAGTGCTTCGGTCAGCGAACCTTTTTCATGAAGGGCACGCGCCAGTCCGAACCGTGCTTCAAGATTATCCTCATCCTCGCCAAGTGCCTGCCGCAACATATTGATCGCGGCGTTATATTGGCGGCGTTTAAGCGCGGCAAGACCCATATCCGCAAAGGACATAGTGGTCATGCAAATTCTCCCAACCTTGTGCTCATCCCGTTGCCCGGAACATCAAATTTATCGAGTTTCGATGGGATTATAGGCGGTGATGCGATCATTTCCACCCCCGATCTGCATAAACTGAAACCTGCCCGTGACAACAGGTGATGGTCATAGATTATTGTCGTTTGCGCAGAGTTTCGGAAGGCAAAACACCGAACTGCCTTGCATAGATCCGGGCAAAGCGACCGGCATGGGCAAAGCCCCATTTCATGGCAATCTCGGCAACGCCTGCTCCGTCTGCGTCATTAAGAAGGTCGTTATAGGCGTTGTTCAGGCGCACCGATCTCAGATACGCCATTGGCGACATACCATAAGCGGCGTTAAAGGCCATTTGTAATGTCCGATAACCGCAACCCGCATGTTGTACCAGCGTTTCGAGTGTGATCGCTGTATGGGCGTAGGCATGAATGTAATCGCGCGCCCGTTTGACATAATGCGGAACCGCGTTCGATTTCGGTTTTCCATTTAGTTGCTCCGAACAGGAATTCGGAAGCATCATCAGGATATTTGTCAAAAGCAGATCCTGAAGACCGTTCAGGACAATGGCATTGTCGAGATTGTGAAGCGGACCATCAAGTGCTTGTGCGACGTAATTCAGGGTATTGCAGACATGCCGACCCGGCGCGGTGTCCAGATCAATGCTGATCTCGAACCCCGGGTCGATGTTTGGCATGTCATTGCCCAAAAGCACCCGGCAATGCCTTGCGACGACGTCTCTCGGCAAACGGACGCCAAAGCAGGCAAACCGGTCTTCGTCGGCGAAAAGCGGAACGCGCATGTCGCGGATTATTCCGCGTCTGGCCGAAATTGTGTAATTCTGCCCTTGATGCTGCACCGATCCCCCCCCTTCGGTCGGGATGATCATGAATAGGGCATCGTTATCGCTTTCTGGTGTTCGAAGCTGAATGCGACAATCCCCAAAGGACGAATGCAAAACTTGCAAATCGCCCAAGGCAACGCCATGGATCGAGACATCGAAAGATGCGGGGCGTTCGATCAGGTCCAGTGTATCAATGGAATTCAGTTCGGCCAGAAGAGCGCGGGTTTCATAAAGATCACGCGATGATAGAACCTGATAATTCTGAAGATACGTCACACAAGCTTCCCCCAGACGCATTGCACAATCGCAATCGCGCAGCTTTGTAACTCCCCCGGCACCAAGACTTTAAAATAGTCTGGAATTTGTATGATTTTCACTAACCTTAGGCTATCGGCTTGAACTCTACAAGAACGTTGAAGTTGGCGGGTTGTTAAACTCGTCCCTTGCCGCCCGGCTCGCAACGCCCTAGGTTAACGTAAACGTCAACTTATGTTGCAGGGCAAAAATGAAGTTTCAGGGCACGAAAAATTACGTCGCGACCGAGGATCTGATGGTGGCGGTCAATGCCGCGATCACTTTGCAACGGCCGCTTCTGGTCAAGGGCGAGCCGGGAACCGGCAAAACCGTTCTGGCCGAGGAAATTGCAAAATCGCTTGGCAAGAGGCTGATTATCTGGTCGATCAAATCAACCACACGCGCCCAGCAGGGATTGTATGAGTATGATGCGGTTTCGCGCCTGCGCGATAGCCAGCTTGGTGACGCGCGCGTGCACGACATTGCCAATTACATCGTCAAAGGCAAGCTTTGGGAAGCGTTCGAGGATGAAAGCGCGCCGGTTCTGCTGATTGACGAAATCGACAAGGCCGATATCGAGTTCCCCAATGACTTGCTTCAGGAACTCGACCGGATGGAATTCTTTGTCTACGAGACACAGGAAACCATCCGGGCCACAAACCGCCCGATCGTGATCATTACATCGAACAATGAAAAGGAACTGCCCGACGCGTTCCTGCGCCGGTGTTTCTTCCATTATATCCGTTTTCCGGATGCCGAAACCATGGCCGAAATCGTTGCTGTCCATTTCCCCGATATCCAGAAACGTCTGGTGTCCGAGGCATTGAACCTGTTCTACGACATGCGCGATGTTGGTGGGCTTAAGAAAAAGCCGTCTACCTCGGAACTGCTTGATTGGCTAAAACTTCTGATGGCCGAGGATTTGTCGCCCGAAGCATTGCGGGCCAGGGACGCCAAAACAGCCGTGCCGCCACTTCATGGGGCGCTTTTGAAAAACGAGCAGGACGTCCATCTGTTTGAACGTCTTGCCTTCATGGCGCGGCGTGAAGGGCGTTAGACGATCATGTTCACCGGCTTTTTCTACAAGCTGAAAGAAGCCCGCGTTCCGGTCAGTTTGCGCGAATATCTGACGCTGCTTGAGGCCGTCGAAAAGGGCCTTGCGAACTATGCGGTCGAGGATTTCTATTACCTGGCGCGCGCAGCACTGGTGAAAGACGAACGCCATCTTGATCGGTTCGATCAGGTCTTTGGCGCCCATTTCAAGGGTGTGGTTGATCTGGCTGACGGCATGGACGAAGTTGCCAAGGCTGACATTCCCGAAGAATGGCTGCGCAAGCTTGCCGAAAAATTCCTGACCGACACGGAAAAGGCCGAGATCGAGGCTCTTGGCGGTTGGGAAAAGCTGATGGAAACCCTTAAACAGCGGCTTGAGGAACAGAAAGGCCGTCATCAGGGTGGCAATAAATGGATCGGCACCGCCGGGACATCGCCCTTTGGCGCCTATGGCTATAACCCCGAAGGGGTGCGGATCGGGCAGGATAAATCCCGCCATCGGCGCGCGGTCAAGGTTTGGGACAAACGCGAGTTTAAAAACCTTGATGACAGTGTTGAAATCGGCACGCGCAATATCAAGGTGGCCCTGCGGCGTTTGCGCAAATGGGCCCGGACCGGGGCGGCAGATGAGCTTGATCTGCCCGGTACCATTTCATCCACTGCCCGTCAGGGGTGGCTTGATGTTCAAATGCGGCCCGAACGGCATAATGCGGTCAAGGTCCTGATGCTGTTTGATATTGGCGGGTCGATGGATGACCATATCAAGGTCTGCGAGGAACTGTTTTCCGCGGTCAAAACCGAATTCAAGCATCTTGAATATTATTACTTCCACAACTGCCCCTATGAGGGGCTTTGGAAGGACAATGCGCGCCGCCGCACCGATCAGGTTTCAACATGGGATGTAATCCGGACGTATGGTGCGGATTACAAGCTGGTGATTGTCGGCGATGCCACCATGAGCCCCTATGAAATCACCTATCCCGGTGGTTCGGTCGAACATTGGAACGAGGAAGCCGGGGCGGTCTGGATGCAACGTTTGCTGGATCATTTCCAACATGCCGCCTGGATCAATCCGCAGGCAGAAAACTGGTGGCAATATCACGGCTCGATCCAGATCATGCACAAGCTGATGGAAGGCCGGATGTATCCGCTGACCCTTGAGGGGCTTGATCGGATGACCGGAGCGCTAAACCGTTAAATGCCTGTCGGCTTTTGCTTGTCCGATATATCAGGCAGGCCCCAGAAACAGATAGCTTTGGGTTTTGGCAATGCCTTCCATGGCGCGCACGGTCGTGACAACCTGATGAAAATCCGAAAGGGCGGGCACCTGAATTTCCGCGATCAGGTCCCATTCGCCATTGGTGGTGTGAAGGGCGGCAAAGCCAAGGTTTTTACGCAGGCTCGCCACCAGTGTTTTCACATTCTTGCCCGATAGTTCGATCATCATCACGCCCCGGACGGTTCCATCGGCTGCGTCATCACGCAGACGTACTGTGAACCCGGCAATCACCCCCTGATCGATCAGGCGGTCCATGCGGGTTTTAACCGTTCCGGCTGCAACCCCCAAAAGCTGCGCCAGTTTCGGGACAGAAGCACGCCCATTGACGCGCAATTCGGCAAGAAGGCGGCGGTCAAGGTCATCCATAATTTCATTCCGCTTTGATGATTTCCTTAATTATCCTGATGGAATAATCAATTTCCAATCGAAAATTGTATCAAACTGGCATTTTAACTGATTTCGGCAAAGCATATCCTGCTGTTACGTCATCAGGGAGCAAGCACATGACCATGCCGGGAAAACGATGGGCACCTTATGCCCGTACTGCTGAAATCGCCGACCGTCTGACCCGTTTTGGCAGTGTTACCGGCAGTGCCGGGGAAGCCGATATCACAGGGCTGATCATCGATATTTTGCATGAAATTCCTTATTTTCAGGATAACCCCGACAATATCGCCGTGATCGACAGCCATCCGGTGGCGGGTGGCAGCCGGATGGCAAAAAGCGTTGTCTCACTGGTGCGCGGGCGTGGTCGCAAAACACTGGCGATGGCCGGGCATTTTGATGTGGTTTCGATTGAAAATTATCATGATCTGAAACATCTGGCTTTTGAGCCCGATGCGCTGCGCGAGGCCCTGATTGCCGATCTTTCGGGCCGGGAAAATCTTAGCGATGCCGAGGCACTTGCCCTTCGCGATTTTCAGACCGGTGATTTCATCCCGGGGCGCGGATTGCTTGATATGAAAAGCGGCGATGCGGCGGGCATTGCATTTCTTGAACATTTCAGCCAGCAGCCGGATCGGAAGGGCAATGTCGTCCTGTTCCTGACGCCTGATGAAGAACGCAATTCATGCGGTATGCGCAGCCTGCGCAATGCGTTGCCTGACCTGATCGGGCGATGGAACCTCGACATTGTCGGCGGGATCAATCTGGACGCCAGCAGTGACCCTGGAAATGGCGAGGCCGGGCGCGCAATTTTCCATGGCTCGGTCGGAAAGCTTTTGCCCTTTGCCCTTGTTGCCGGTTTGCCAACCCATGTCGGTTATCCGTTTGACGGCATTTCCGCCCATGCCATCGCATCGGAAATCATGCAGGCGATCGAGGCTAATAGTAACCTGTGTGATCGCGGCATGCATGAAACCGCCCCGCCCCCGGTCTGTCTTGAGGCCCGCGATGTGCGCGATATCTACGAAGTCACCACGCCTGAACATGTCTGGATGGCGTTTAACTGGCTGGTTATGGGGAAAAGCTGTGCCGAGCTGATGGGCGATTTCACCGACATCGTAAAGGATGCCGGAAAACGCGCACTTGAACGATTTGCCAGCAACGCAGCCCGCTATGCTAAATCCAACGGGCAGGCTGCCCCGGCACCTTTGCCACCCTTGCGCATGGTAACGGTTGCACAACTGCGTGATATGGCGTTTGCATCCGGCGGCAGCTATGCGCTTGATCGGATTGAGGCGGTGGCCCTTGAAACCGCAAAGGATAACAATCCGCTGAATCGTACCCGTATTCTGGTCCGTGCTATGCTGGCCGAGGCACATCTGCGCGGCCCGGCCGTAGTGACCGGTATGGCCGGTTTGCATTATCCGGCTGTTCATGTTGATCGCGCAAAGGATATGGACCGGCAGTTCCTGGATGCGATCAGCCGTGCCCGCGCCACGATAGAGGCCCGTCACGAAACGCGGATCTGTGATCGCGGTTATTTCATGGGCATCTCGGATATGAGCTTTTTCGGCCATGTGACCGATGTCGCCGATATCGATATCATCGCCGCCAGCACCCCGATTGCCGAACTGGTCGATCGTCCGGTTGGCAATGCCCTGACCTATCCGGTGGTTAATATCGGTCCGTGGGGCCGGGAATATCACCAACGTCATGAACGACTTTATGCACCATACGCCTATCATGTGCTGCCCGATTTTCTGGCCGAAATCGCGGATGAACTTCTGGGGTGATCAACTCGTTGCAAAGCAATCCATGGAAGGCGATCAGGCGTAACAGTTTCAAGAAACTTTGTGCTATCGCCTTCTGCCTTGTTCCTGCCGCATCGTTTCGTCACTATGCTAGGCAAAATCCATGCGGAAATAAGGAGTTATGGGATGCTGATGAAATCTGCGCGTTCAGCCATTCTGGGAACGGCACTTGCCATTCTGCCACTGTCGATCACACCGGCAATGGCACAGGACAGTACCCTTGAAAGGGTTGTGATCGCCCATCGCGGAGCATCGGGCTATCTGCCTGAACATACCCTTCCGGCAAAGGCACTTGCCTATGGCATGGGGTCGGATTTCATCGAGCAGGACGTGGTGATGTCCAAGGATGGTGTGCCGGTTGTCCTGCATGACATCCATATCGATACCACGACCGACGTTGCCAAGAAATTCCCCGACCGCAAACGTGAAGATGGCCGGTACTACGCCATCGACTTCACGCTTGAAGAACTCAAAAGTCTGAACGTTACCGAACGGTTCAAAGCCGAGACCGGCGAGCAGGTATATCCGGATCGCTTCCCCGGCGAATACGCCATCTTCAAAATCCCGACCTTTGAAGAAGAAATCGCCATGATCCGGGGACTTAACAAATCAACCGGGCGCGATGTCGGCATCTATCCGGAAATCAAGGACCCGGCATGGCACAAGTCCGAAGGGCAGGATGTAACGGCCGCGGTCATCAAGATCATGGAACATTGGGGTTATGGCACGACGGAATCCAATTCCTTTGTTCAGAGCTTCGACTGGGCCGAAACCAAGCGTATCCGGAATGATCTGAAATATCAGGGCAAGCTGGTTCAGTTGCTGGGTGAAAACAAATGGGGTGCGCCCGAAGGCACGGACTACGATTATCTGAAAACCGATGATGGTGTGGCCGAAATGGCAACTGTGGTGGATGGTATTGGCCCTTGGTTGCCACAGGTCATCGAAGGGCTTAGTGCTGATGGCACGGCGATCATGACACCAACCCTGATCGCAGCCCAGCGCGCGCAGTTGAAAGTCCATCCCTATACCCTGCGGGCTGACCAGTTGCCGAAATGGGCGGGCGATATGGATATCGCGCTTAAGGCGATCTTTGACGATGCCGGGATTGATGGCATCTTTACCGACTTCCCCGATCAGGTTGTCGAATATCTGGCGGTGCGACCGCAGCAGGACTGATTAAGTTGGCGTGTCGCGGTCTGGAACAGTTCCGGGATGCGCGCGTTCTGATCCGGGTAGGTTAAGCGAAATAGACTGTTTCCAATCTGACTGTTTCCGTCAGGCGGCAGTTGTCGCATGCTGATGGCGACGGATTTTCAACTCAAGGAGGCAAAATTGGCCAAGGTTCTGGTTCTTTATTATTCGATGTACGGACATATCGAAACCATGGCAAATGCCGTGGCCGAAGGCGCACGTGGTGTTGCCGGTACGCATGTTGACGTCATGCGCGTTCCTGAAACCATGCCCGAAGATGTCGCCAAAGGTGCTGGTGCCAAGCTTGACCAAGTGGCTCCGGTGGCGAAAGTTGACGATCTTCCGGAATATGATGCGATCATCTTTGGCGTTCCGACCCGGTTTGGTAATATGCCCGGCCAGATGCGCACCTTCCTTGATCAGACCGGTGGTTTGTGGGCCAAAGGCAAACTGATCGGCAAAATCGGTTCGGTCTTTACCTCGACCGGGACCCAGCATGGCGGTCAGGAAACCACGATTGTCACGACCCATACGACGTTGCTTCATCATGGTATGGTGATTGTCGGTGTGCCCTATAGCTGTTCGGGGCTGACCAATATGGACGAAATTACAGGTGGTTCGCCCTATGGTGCGGGAACGCTTGCCGGGGCGGATGGTTCGCGCACGCCTTCGACCAATGAGCTTGATATTGCAAAATTCCAGGGCAAACACGTTGCCGAACTGGCGGCAAAGCTGGCTGGGTAATCATTGATTGCGTTCGATATCAGGGTCGTGCGGGTTATCTGCGCGGCCCCGATACATTGAGAGGCACGAACATTTGCTATGATGTTCGTGCCTTTTTGATTGATTGGGGTGTTATGGGAAACAATTCGATGCTTGATTGGCCATTGTTTCGCGACAGTTTTCTGCCAGATTGGGGGATATGAAGTTTCACAGATCGCAGCCCGATAAATTCCCGGCTGCTGACAGGAGGACCTGATGTCTGAACAGGGCAAAAAACCGCGCGGTGTTGCGCGCGTACTTCGCGCGATGGACACATCCGACGGGGCAGGCGTATCGCTTAAACGGTCGGTTGGATCGCCGCAGCTTGATATGCTTGATCCGTTTCTGATGCTCGATTCCATTTCAACCGACAATGCTGACGAATATATTGCCGGTTTCCCCGAACACCCGCATCGTGGTTTTGAAACCGTGACCTATATGGTCGAAGGTGCCATGCGTCATAAGGACAGCATGGGTAATGAAGGTGTTCTGCGTTCGGGTGGTGTGCAGTGGATGACCGCCGGCAGCGGGATTTTGCATTCCGAAAGCCCGGAACAGGAAAATGGTCTTTTGCAAGGGTTCCAGCTTTGGATCAATCTGCCGGCCAAGGACAAGATGGTTACCCCGCGTTACCAGAATATTGAAGGCCGCGACGTTGCCGAATTCAGCCCCGAAGACGGTGTTGATCTGCGCCTTGTCGCCGGTGAATTCATGGACAAAACCGGCCCGGTTAACGGGATTGCCACCAAACCGGTCTTTATTGATGCCAAACTGGCGGCTGGTCGCGAGGTGACTCTGCCGGTGCCTGAAGGCCACGCGGCCATGGTTTATGTCTTTATCGGGGATGCGATTGTTGCCGATAAAGCCATCACCACGCATCATCTGGCCGTGCTTGAAGACGGTGACAGCATCACCCTTAAAGGCGGCCCCGAAGGCGGGCGAATGCTTCTGATTGCGGCCCGTCCGCTGCACGAACCGGTTGTTCGCTATGGCCCGTTCGTCATGAGCAGCAAACAGGAACTGATGCAGGCCTTCGACGATTATCAGCGTGGCCGTTTCGTCCGTGCGGCGGCGGCTTCCTGAAAAAAAAACATCCATAAAATGCGACAAACCCCGCCAGTTCGCACCGGCGGGGTTTCATCATTCAGGGAAGGTGCCGGGCAATCAACCCATGGCAACTTTCAGGCCTTCGTCAAGTTTGTCGAGGAACTGCGTGGTGGTCAGCCATTTCTGGTTCGGACCGATCAGCAGCGCCAGATCCTTGGTCATGAAGCCAGCTTCGACAGTGTCGACACAGACTTTTTCAAGGGTTTCGGCAAATTTCACGACGTCCGGGGTGGCATCGAACTCGCCACGGTACTTAAGGCCCTGCGTCCAGGCAAAGATCGACGCAATCGGGTTGGTCGAGGTTTCTTTGCCCTGCTGGTGCTGGCGATAGTGGCGGGTGACGGTGCCGTGGGCTGCTTCTGCTTCTACGGTCTGCCCATCCGGCGTCATCAGAACCGAGGTCATCAGACCAAGCGAGCCAAAGCCCTGTGCCACGGTGTCAGACTGAACGTCGCCGTCATAGTTCTTACAAGCCCAGACGAAACCACCATTCCATTTCATCGCACATGCAACCATGTCGTCGATCAGGCGGTGTTCATAGGTGATGCCAGCAGCTTTGAACTTGTCGGCAAATTCGTTCTGGAAGACTTCCTCGAACAGATCCTTGAAGCGGCCGTCATAGGCTTTCATGATCGTGTTCTTGGTCGACAGGTAAACCGGCCAGCCAAGAGCAAGGCCATAGTTCATGCAGGCGCGTGCGAAACCGATGATGCTGTCATCAAGGTTGTACATCGACATGGCAACGCCCGAAGACGGGAAGTCGAAGACTTCGTGTTCGATGGGCTCGCCGCCGTCTGCCGGCTGGAACTTGATGGTCAGTTTACCTGCACCCGGAACCTTGAAGTCGGTCGCACGGTACTGATCACCAAAAGCATGACGACCGATAACAATCGGCTGGGTCCAGCCCGGAACCAGACGCGGAACGTTCGAGCAGATGATCGGCTGGCGGAAAACGGTACCGCCGATGATGTTGCGGATGGTGCCGTTCGGCGACTTCCACATTTTCTTCAGGCCGAATTCCTCGACGCGCTGCTCGTCCGGCGTGATGGTCGCGCATTTGACGCCAACACGATGTTCCTTGATGGCATTTGCCGCATCAATGGTGATCTGGTCGTTGGTTTCGTCACGTTTCTGAACCGACAGATCGTAATATTTAAGATCGATGTCGAGATACGGCAGGATAAGTTTGGTTTTAATGAAGTCCCAGATGATCCGGGTCATTTCGTCGCCGTCGAGCTCGACGACGGGATTCTTCACTTGAATCTTGCTCATGGAATACTCCCTTTCTGGCCGCAGCCAGGATACAGCGCGGCTGCCATTTGACATTTCATCCGGCGCGCGAGGGAGCGCCCTGGCCGCGTCGGGAGAGCGCAACATACAGGATGAAATCAGAAAATCAAAGAGGGCGGCGCGACATCCTTGTTAAGACTTTCGCGCAAGGCCGAAATTGCTGGGTTTTTGTGCCTTGGCCGATGTTGATGCTGCCCTAGAAAACGCTGGTTTGCCCGATATTTACGCCATTCCCTGAATTAATGCACATCCCACGGGCAGGGGACATGGCATGTGACGGCATATGATCCTGATCAAAGAAAAAGGTTATGGAATGGGTCAAACTCGCATTTGTCGGGTTCAGGGGGAAGACTCCGGCACCGTCAAACCGGAACCATATGGGGGCTTCCATGAACCTGCCTTATGAAACCAACATCATCATCGCGCTCTGCATTGTCGGCTTCTGCCTTTTGGGCGTCGGATACAGCTTCCGCGACCGGGGATGGGGCCTTGCGCTTGTCTGGATCGGGGTGATCACAATGATGGGGCCGATTGCCTATCGCCTGCTGGTCATGTTCTGAGCCGGAAGTCGTTCGGTGCGCAGGCTTATGCCTGCGCCGGGGTTTTCTGGTCAACCTTGGCCGGGTCTATTCCGTATCCGCGCAGGAACATATCGACCGCCGCAATTACATGGGCGTGCAAATCCTTTGCGTGCGGTTCCCAGCCGACATAGGTCATCTGTCGGAAATCGTAATCGGCCTTAAGCAGGCTTGTGAAAAACACGGCGGCCTGTTTCGGATCGCTTTTGGGGAAGTTGCCTTCTTCCATCTGACGTTCGAAGTAGGATGTGATGATCCGGCGGCCGCTCATCAAGCCGCTTTCATAAAACACCTTGCCCAGATGCGGGAACCGCGGGACTTCTGACAGGAACAGCCGCATATAGCGAATGGTTTCCGGCGTGGTCAGAAGCGTCATCAGCGTTTCGCCAAAATGGATCAGGGCCGCACGCAGCGGCATCTGTGACAATTCCAGATCGGCCATGACAGCAACCACACGTCCCGTGCAATTGCGAATCACCGCTTCGAATACGCCGTCCTTGTTGCCGAACAATTCGTAAATTGTTCGCCGGGAGCCGCCAGCTTCGGCGGTGATCATTTCAAGTGTCGTGCCCGAAAGGCCATGTTCGCAAAAAAGTTCACGGGCCGCATCAATCAGCGCTTCGCGACGTTTCAGGGTTCTCGGGTCGATATTTCGCATTTCGGACAAGCAACTGTTCCAATTCTGCACTTGACGTTTGGTACTGTTTGGTACCATAAGGGTTCAAATGGTACTGATCAATACCAAAAGGATCAAACGGACGATGAGTGTAAAAAAAGTCATACTGCCCCTGATCGCTGCGGCGATTATCGGTGGCGGTGGGTATTACGGGTTCTACTGGGTGACTGAAGGTCAGTACCACGAATCGACCGACAATGCCTATTTACAGGCTGACGAAGTCGCGATTTCGCCAAAGGTTTCGGGATATGTCGGCGACCTTCGGGTTGCCGAAAACCAGCCTGTGCATAAGGGCGAACTGATGTTGTCCATCAAGGACGAAGATTATCGTGCCGAACTGAAACAGGCCGAGGCCGCCCTTGATGCGCGCCGTGCCGCGGTTCAGACCATGGACGAGCAGATCACCCTTCAGATGGCTGCCATCGATCAGGCGGCGGCCAATGTCCGCATTGCAAAGGTCGAACTTGATCGCACGTCCGAGGATTATACGCGTTACGAGGATCTGGTGAAAAAGGGGGCGGCTAGCCGACAGAAATTCGATTACGCCAAGGCCGACCGTCAAACAGCACAGGCACAGGTGGCTGCTGCCAATGCGACCCTTGCGGTCGAGCAGGGGCGGATCGGCGTTCTGCGTGCGCAGAAGGTCGAAGCCGAACGCGCCGTATCACAGGCCGAAGCCGCGCGCGATATCGCGCAGCAGGCCCTTGATGACACGCGCATCTACGCACCCTTTGACGGTGTGATTGGTAATCGGTCGGTTCAGACCGGCGCACTGGTTCAGCCCGGCGAGCAGTTGCTCGTGCTTGTGCCGCTTCCGGGTGTTTATGTTGTGGCCAATTTCAAGGAAACCCAGATCGGCCATATGGCACCGGGCCAGAAGGTCCGGATAGAAGTCGATGCCTTTCCCAATGCTGATATCACCGGCCGGATCGAAAGCTTTGCCCCTGCCACCGGTGCGCAGTTCAGTTTGCTGCCGCCCGAAAATGCCACCGGCAACTTCACCAAAATCACCCAGCGTGTCCCGGTGCGTATTGCCCTTGATAACAGTGACCTTGCCAAGGCCCTGCGCCCGGGCCTGTCGGTTGTTGTGAATGTCGATGTGCGTGATGGTGACGGTGCTGAGCATGCGGCGGGTTCCGGCCTTGCCAGTGTTGTAACGCCGACCCCGGAACTCTCGGAGCGCAACTGAAATGAGTAGTGCCGCCACCAGCCCCGGTTCCATAGCCTTTCCCGATGATCCGGTGCAGCATGTCGATACCACCAAGTTTATTGGCTGGGTTGCGATGGTGGTTGGCATGTTTCTGGCGATCCTTGACATCCAGATCGTCGCAAGCTCGCTTGAAAACATTCAGGCCGGTCTGTCAGCAAGCCCCGATGAAATCGGCTGGGTCCAGACCAGTTACCTGATCGCAGAAGTCGTCATGATCCCGCTTTCGGGTTTCCTGTCACGCCTGATCTCAACCCGCTGGCTTTTTGTTGCCTCTGCAATCGGTTTTACGATTTTCAGCATCGCCTCGGCCTTTGCCTGGTCAATCGAAAGCATGATCTGGTTCCGTGCCGCGCAGGGTTTCCTTGGCGGGGCGATGATCCCGACCGTGTTTGCCACGACCTATATCATTTTCCCGGCGGATAAACGGAATACCGCCTCGGTGATGATTGGTCTGATTGCCACTATGGCGCCGACTGTGGGGCCGACTTTGGGCGGTTATCTGACGCAGTCGTTTTCTTGGCACTGGCTGTTTCTGATCAATGTTGTGCCGGGCATGCTGATCGCGCTTGTCGTCGCGGTAACGCTTGATGTTGATCGTGGCGATCGGTCGCTGCTCCGTGGCTTTGATCTGCGCGGATTGCTTGCGATGGCAGCCTTTCTCGGCAGTCTGGAATATGTGCTGGACGAGGGCCCAAAAGATGACTGGTTTGATGAACGCGCCATTGTTTATGGTGCCTTGATCTGCGTGATTTCGGGGCTCTATTTCTTTCGGCGGATGTTCACCTATGATCATCCTATTGTCGATCTGCGCTCGTTCAGGGATCGCAACTTTGCCATGGGCTGCATCTTCAGTTTCACCCTTGGCATCGGGCTTTATGGCAGTGTCTATATCCTGCCGCTGTTGCTAAGCCGTGTGCGCGGCTATGACAGTCTGGAAATCGGCACCATCATGGCGGTCACCGGCATTTGCCAGTTCATTTCTGCCCCGATTGCCGGGAAACTGACGGCCAGATTGCCTGCGCGTGTCGTGCTGGGCTTTGGTCTGGCGCTGTTTGCGGTGGGGGTTGCCCTGAACGGTTTTCAGAACAGTCAGGTATCGTTTCACGAACTGATCCTGCCGCAGGCTGTGCGTGGTTTTGCCCTGATGTTCTGCATGCTGCCGATCACCAATCTGGCACTTGGCACCTTGCCACCGGAAAAGATCAAAAACGCCAGCGGCCTTTATAACCTGATGCGCAACCTTGGCGGGGCAATTGGCTTGGCTGCGATCAATACCATGCTTGATAAACGCACCGACCTGCATTTCGCCCATCTGGCCGAACATATCAATACATCAAGCACGGCGTTTCAGAACTATCTGGAGACCATGACAGCACGATATAGCGCGCTGGGCCTTCCTGATCCGCAGGCTAGTGCGATGAAATCCATCGTCAATATCGTCACGCGCGAAGCCAGTATGATTTCGTTCAACGACGTGCAGCTTGCCATGGCCGGCATCTTCATTCTGGCTTTGCTGCTTCTGCCGCTCGCACGTCCGGCAGGATCGGGCAAACCATCCGTCGACGCACACTGAAAACAGGATATTCCCCAACCAGACAGAAAAGGCCGCACATCGTTCCCCCGACCCCGCAAGCGAAAGCTTGAGTGCGGCCTGACCGGTCCCCGTTCCCCCGGGGACCGGTTTTTTTTAGCCAACCAGCTTGATCACCTTCTGTGTGACACTTTCCGATCCGGGTTCGGCCCAGTAAAGGGTGGCGCTTATTTTGAGGTCACCATCCCGGCAATCGGCATTGATCAGCGCGAAATTGTTTTCCCCGGCAAAACGGAACATCTGTTCAAACCGACCGCCATCGAACCCGTCTATATCGGCCGATTTTTGCATGGCGGCGGTGGCAATGCCCGGTGCCGGTTTGCGTGAAATCGCACTTGACGTTACATTGAACAACCGTGCACGAGGATAGGTTTTGCCATTCGTGATCTGAAACGCGCTGGCGCAATGGACATCCCCGCTCAGGATCACAATCGGGATGCTGCTTTCAGCGGATCGCGCCAGCAGCAATTCAAGCATCGCATTTCGTTCCTTGTGGTTGGTTTCATGGCCCCATTCATCCATGAAATCATCCTTTTGACCGCCAAAATCGAGCGTGTTTACGGCACTTTCCGTCCAGTGCACGACGGGCACGGGCGAACAGATAAAGATCGCCTTTTTCTTTTTGGTTGCGGCCGAATTGATCCAGCTTTTGAAGCGTTCGAGCTGTTCCGCCCCCAATAATCGCTGTCCGTCGGGTAATTCACAATCGTGATGGCCGCGCACGTCAAGCATGTAAAAGCCATAGGCTCCCTGATCGAATTTATAATCCCAGTGGCTGGCATCGGGATTGCCATTGACGATCATGCTGTCAGGGTTATGCGCATGCTGATATTCAAGATAGGCCCGCGCTGCGGCCTTGAACATCAGCATTACAAGCGCGTAATTGGCGTCCTCGTCATCATCCTGAAAGAAATTGGCGAGCTTGGCCTTGCGCTCATCCGCGGTCAGCGAGCCCCAGCCGTCCATGATCTCGTGATCGTCCCATATCATGTATTGCGGGAAACGCCGGTAAACAGACAGCAGATGTTCGAACTGCCAGTAAATCCGGTAATAGGTGCGATAAAGCTTGGTGAAATAATCAATGATTGCGGGTTCGTCGAGGTTGCCATCAGGTGTGCGATAGGCGGCCAGCAAGGCGTTTTTGTTATTCTTCAGCCACACCCAGACGTCCTGCATGCGCGATGCGTGATTGGTATCACAATAAACCTGATCGCCGCCGCCAATGACAAAATCTGCACGGCGTTCGTTAAGGACATCATAAAACTTGTCCCATGCGCCTTCGCTGTTAGGTTTGACACTAAACGGGTCGTGGCAGGAATAAAACCCGAACTGCAATGACTGCGGGTTTTTGGGCAATGTCCGGAACCAGTAATCATGTTCGCCGCCCATCTCGATGCAGCGCTCAAGATCAAGCTTGTCCGATGCAAGGTAATAGTAATAGCGGGTATCTGGTTCAAGGTTGTCTACCTCGAACGTCATGGTCAGGTCGGTTTCACGGGTGAATTCGCGTTCTTCCATAAAAACGATATCACTGTTTGCGGCCTTCATAGCAGCAAGGCTTTTGCCTGACAGATCATAGGCATCCTCGGGCAGTTTTCGCACACTGACAATCAGTGTCCAGCGCCCGGTCATATAGGCCCTTACCCAGATTTTCGCCGTGTTGTCGGTGGTATGGCCGACGATGGCGGCTGTATCGATTTTGGATTTGAGTGTTTCGTAATTGTCCGGCTGTTGCAGACTTGCCATTGGAAATCCCCGCTCTGTTTGCGCCCCTTTTTTCGGGTGCTTGCTTGGCCCGTTATTGCCCGGTCTTGGTGCAGACAGTTTAGGCCAATTTACGGTGGTATCAATTTCAAGTTTCAGATGCTTGTTTGGGGCAATCTTATCGGGAAGTATCCGTTGCCATTAAACAGGAAACGCCCGGGCGGGGAACCCGGGCGTTTCGGTCCATCCGGAAGGGAGACCACCGGATGGAAACAGGGTCGGACGGCCAATTTTTTGGGAGGCTGGCCGTTTGGGGATGCGGTCAGAAGAAAGGGGCTCCTGACCGCCGGGCGACCCTGCATTGGTGGCGCAACGGGGGCTTATTGTTCTTTTCGTTCTCAGGCCGGGGCAGTGGGGGCTGCCCCGGCCGGGTGGTTGCACCAAGCGCCTTCAGGCGTCTGGAATGGCGACGTTTCGAATAGGTGATCTGAACAATGCCCAGCATCACCAGAAGGGCCGAAATCCAGAAAACGCTGTCATGGGTCGGGGCTGGCGTCAGGTCAAATCGCGCGGCCAGCATTTCAAGGCCCAGAAGGATGAAAGGCAGGATACTGGTCGCAAGGATGTATTTCTCCATCCCGGCTGTCTTGATCGACCGCAATGTCAGGACCATGGCAGGACCGCGCAATAGTGTGCCAAGGATCAGACCGGCCAATATGGTCTCGATCCCGAAGAACCCGTCAAGCGAGGTATAGGGGATCGGAACCGGGCTGATAAAACCGATCAGCGGCGGGAAGATCAAAAATACCGATGCGGTAATCAGCAACAAAACCCCGGTAAATCGCAGATGCGACCACGCATCTTTGATCTGGTTGTCCGGGTGTTTTTCCGCCAGAACCGACGATGAAATCGCCGTAACCTCGGATGCCAGCATCAGCCACACTGCCGGATTGGCAAACCCGTCGGGCAGATGCCACGCAAGGAAGCCTGCCCCGGCAAGAAGGATTGCATGGCCGAACCATTCCGCCTTGCCCGGTGCGCGGCCAAGGATGAAGGCCGCGGCAAGGGCCGCCATCGGCATGCCGGTTTGTGATAAAATTCCGCTTTCAGGCGCGCTGATATAGACCAGTGCCGCGGTCCAGCTGACCCCGGTCAGAACGCGCAAAAACCCATATGCCCAGTTGATCGGCAAGGTGAATTGCCGCCACGGAATGAGCCTTCCTGGTGCCATCAGCACAAGTGCCAGCCCGCCAAAAACCAGCTGCCAGCAGGTCATGGCATAAACATCGACATCAAACGCTGTCAATGCAATCCGGTTGCACACCAGAAGCATCGCCCAGACGACTGTTGTGCTGACAAGCAGGATCAGAACCGGCATATGAAAAAACTTCAAAAGTTATGAACGTTGCCAGTCTGTTGGATTCAGGAATGAATAGCCATGCCCGATATTTAAGTGGCGTTATTCAAATTTGTATCGCCGGGTCAACGGGACAGCTTTCGGTTCATCTGATCCCGGCACGCAGAAATGCCTGAATGAACTGGCGCTGGAAAATCAGGAAGGCGATCAGAAGCGGCAAAATGGTCAGGATGGTGGCAGCACTGATCACCGAAATATCAACACCGGTTTCCGGCGCACCAAACAATGAAAGCCCCACGGTCAAGGGCCGGGTTTCCGGTGAATTTGTCACGATAAGCGGCCACAGGAAATTGTTCCAGTGGGTCGCCACCGACACCAGCGCATACGCCAGATAAACCGGCTTGGCCGCAGGGACATAAACCTTCCACAAAACGCCCATCCAGCTGCATCCCTCTATACGTGCGGCTTCTTCAAGTTCAAGCGGTACGGATTTGAAGGCCTGACGCAGCAGGAAAATGCCAAATGCGCTGGCCATATAGGGCAGGCCGATGCCAAGGGCGGTATCAAACAGGCCCAGTTTGGCAACTATGGCATAGTTTTCGACAATCAGAACTTCTGGCAGGATGAACAACTGCAACAGCACCAGAATGAAAAGGGCATCACGGCCGCGGAACGCAAACCGGGCAAAGGCAAAACCGGCCAATGTGCACAAAACAAGCTGACCCATCAGGATCAGGGACACAAGCGTAAGCGTATTGACGAAATAGCCGATCCAAGGCACGGCATTCCAGACATCAATGAAATTCTGCAAGGTCAGTGGTGCACTGAAATCAAGTGCCAGTGCACTGCCCGACGGTTGCAGTGCCGCCCAAAGGGCAAATAACAGCGGCGCAATCCAGACAAGAGCAAGAACCCATGCGCCCAGCGTATCGAGAATCCTGGCAAGATCGGGGAACCGAATATGTGGTTGGGCGATGTGTGATGGGCGGGTGTCGAGATGTACGTTCATCGGTAATGGGTCCGTTTTTCAACCAGTCGGAATTGCACGATTGCGACGATACCAAGTACTAGCAAAACCATCATGGTCATTGCCGCGGCATGCGGGCGGTCGAAATAGGCGAATGCCATTTCCCAGATCCAGTAAAGGATCAGTTTTGACGCATTGTTCGGCCCGCCTTTGGTGAGGATGAACAGATGATCGATCAGTTTGATCGAATTGATCAGCGCATTGACAAAGACGAATATCGTGGTTGGCATCAAAAGCGGCAAAAGCACCCGTCGTGTATAGGTCCAGCGACCGGCCCCTTCAATGCGGGCCGCTTCGCGGAGGTCCGGCGGAATGGTCTGAAGGGCTGCCAGATAGAAGATCATGAAGAACCCGGCTTCTTTCCAGATCGTCACGATGATGACCGCGGCCAGTGCCGTTTCGGGCTGCCCTAGCCAGTTGGTCGGTTCCGCGCCGAAAAATCCGGTAATGCGATCAATGATGCCAAGATCGGGGGTATAGAAAAACAACCATAAATTCGCCGCGGCAATCATCGGCAGGATTGTCGGCGTGAAATAGGCGCTGCGCACAAAGCTTCGTGCGGGAATATGCGCGTTGGCCCAAAGCGCCATGATCAGGGCAAAGATGATCGAAACCGGAATTGTAACCCCGGCATAAATCAGATTGTTGCCTGCCACGGTCCAGAATGTCGGATCGGCAAACAGATCAAGATAGTTTTCAAATCCCGCAAAGCTGCTGGGGCGGCGTGTTGTGCCACGGGTAAAAAGACTGCCAAAGAAGGTCGCGATGGCCGGGTAAAATGCAAACAGGCTAAGCAACGCCAACGACGGTGCCATCAGCATCCAACCGTAAAGAGCAAGTTTGCGTCTTTGTATTGCTGCCAGATCGTTTCGAGGCTGATCACCCATCGAGGCCACGTCCTGAATTCAAAAGGATTTCAAATGAAGAAAGCAAAAGGGCCGGGACGGGGGGAAACCGTCCCGGCAGCAGATCGGCTTAGTTGAACGCCTTAAGAAGACGGTTGGCATCTTCCTGGGCGTCGATCAGGGCCTGTTTCGGCGATTTTTCTCCGGTCAGGGCCGCCTGAATGGCGTTGTTAAGAGATTCACGAACACGGGCCGTTTCATAGGTCGAGAATTCCGGGATCGCGACGTTAAGCTGATCGCGGGCAATCACAGCCTGCGGGAATTCGCTGGCATAGGATTTCAGCGCGTCGGTTTCGTAGGATGCCGGGGTAACGCCGACATAACCGGTTGCAATTGACCATTCTGCGGCACGTTCCGGCGCGGTCATGTATTTGATCAGGTCAAGCGACGCGGCCTGCTGTTCCGGGCTGGAACCCTTGAACATATAGAAGTTGCCGCCCCCGGTCGGTGAACCGGGCTTTTTGTGCGCCGGAAGCATGGCAACACCGAAGTCAAACTTGGCTTCTTTTTTGACAGCAGACAGGTTGCCTGTCGAATGCCACATCATGCCGGTCTGACCCTGCACGAAAGCCTGACGAAGTGTGCCCCACTCAATCGTGCCCTCAGGCATGATCTTTTCTTTTGTGGCGAGGCCGCGCCAATATTCAAGAGCCTCGATAACGGCAGGATCATCGAAATAGGTTTCCGTTCCGTCGGCATTCATCAGTTCCTTGCCATTCTGAATGGCGAAGCACTGGAACATCCAATAAGGATATCCGGTGGACGGAACCATCAGACCCCATTTGCCGTCTTTGGAAAGCGCCTTGCCCGCGGCAACCATTTCTTCCCAGGTCTGGGGTGGAGTTTCAGGATCAAGACCGGCTTCGCGGAACATGTCCTTGTTGTAGTACATGACGATGGTTGAACGCTGGAACGGGATGCCCCAGGTTTTGTTGTCGACTTTGCCATTGGCCATCAGCGCCGGATAGAAGCCGTTAAGCCATTCCTTGTCTTCTGCGGTTTTGACAACATCATCAAACGGAATGATCAAATCCTGTTCGATCAGGTCATAGACATCGATCGAAAACATCACCGAAAGCTGCGCCGGATCGCCGCTTTTGATTGCAGAAACCGCACGCAGTCGGGTGTCGTCATAGTTTCCGGCATAAATCGCATTGACCTTGACGTCGGGATGTTCGGCTTCAAAACCGTCAATCATGCCGTCGATTACTTCGGTCAACGCACCGCCAACGGCGATGGGGTAATACATTGTCAGTTCGGTTGCGGCAAAGGCCGGGGTTGCCGCCGAAGCAAGCAGACCGGCAGCAAAAGCGGCACTGGTAATGGAATTACGCATCGGTTTCTGTCCTTTTACGATGTCGGAATTGCTGAGTGATTGGTCGTCGTAACAAAAGATTTTTGCGTTGCATGGTCGTTCATCGCCGCCGAAAGACGATGACCGTGTTCGCGATCAAACCAGTGGGCAGCAACGCCAGCCCAACTGAGCGAGACTTGTGTCCCGGGCGAAAGATGCACACGACCGGGCAGGCGGGCCGTTGTCCCGTCGGTTCCGTCTATTGACAGATAGACAAAGGTTTCCGGTCCCAGGAACTCGCTGGATATGACCGTCGCGGAGAGGCCCGAAGCACTGTTTTGCTGGTCGGTATCAAGTTTGATGTCTTCGGGTCTGATGCCGACAATCAGATTGTCGGGTCGTGCACCGCTTGGTAGGGCGTCGGACGGGATTGCGGTTGCTGGCAATAGCCCCATTGGCGGGCTGCCGACAAAGCTTGCAGCAAAGGCGGTGGCGGGTTTCAGATAAAGGTCTGCCGGGGTTCCAGCCTGCTCGATACGGCCATTCTTCATCAGGATGACGATATCTGCCATGCTCATCGCTTCGGTTTGATCGTGGGTGACATACACCACCGTGATGCCAAGGCGTTGCTGCAGGTCGCGAATATCCTTGCGCACGGAATGCCTCAGTTTTGCGTCCAGATTGGATAGTGGTTCATCCATCAGGCACAGCGGATGCCCGGCAACGATGGCGCGTGCCAGTGCAACCCGTTGACGTTGTCCGCCCGAAAGTTCGGCAGGCTTGCGTTTCTCCAACCCTTCCAGTCCGGTCACACCGAGCGCATCGGCTAGGCGTTTCGCCATTTCAGCCTTGGCGCATTTGCGAACCTTCAGGCCAAAAACAATGTTTTCTGCGACGCTAAGGTGAGGAAACAGCGCATAGGATTGAAACACCATGGATAGCTGTCGTTTTGACGGCGGGACTGCGGTGACGTCCTGATCTTCAATCAGAATGCGACCCTGATCGGCGGTTTCAAGACCTGCAATCAGACGCAGCGTGGTTGACTTTCCGCAGCCGGAGGGCCCCAGCAGAACAACAAAGCTGCCGCGCGGTATATCAACGGAAAGGTCATGAACACCGTTTCCACCGTCAAAAATGCGTGAAACATTTTCGATCCTGATAAAGGGTCTTTGGGTGTCGGGGGTCTGAGACGTCATTTGAGAGTTTCGCCTTTTGCTATTTGCAGCCGGTCGAGGATGTCCTGGCGCTGGAACAGGGCGTTAAAATCACCACCGGGTTTTTGATCAATGACGATCATGTCGGGATCGGTGAGGTGCCCGCCCTTGGCCGGGGCCGGGCGACCGAATTTCGATTGATCGGCAACCAGAATGGAATTTCGGCAGTTTCCAATGATCGCCTGACGCAAGGCGACTTCGCGATGGTCGAAGTCGGTCAACGTTCCGTCGGTTTCAATTCCACCAACACCGAAAATACCGAAATCAGCTTTGTAGTTATGGAACATCTCTTCGGCGTCCGGTGTGATCAGGTCACGATCGGGCAGACGCACAGTGCCGCCAGGAATAACGATCCGGTTGCTGGTATTTGTGCCCAGCGCCATCGCGACATTCAGATTGTTGGTGATGACGGTCAGGTTGCGATGATCCGCCAGATTAAGCGCCAGCAATTCAAGTGTGCTGCCGATCCCGATCAGGATTGATGCCCCGTCGGGAATTTTCCCGGCAACATGCAGCGAAATGGCGTGCTTGGCGGCAATGTTGGTCACCTGGCGATTGTCATATGACAGGTTCATGCCCGGCTCGCCGGCGTATTCGGCCCCACCATGGCGTCGGCGCACCAGATTGGCGTCGCTTAAAATATTGACGTCGCGACGCACGGTTTGTGGTGTGACTTCAAACTGGTCCGCCAATGCATCAATGGATGCAAAGCCATCACGGCGCAGAATATCGATAATATGGCGTTGCCGGATTGAGATGTTCATCTGATCGCTTGATTTGTTGTTTTGAACATAACCGCGATCATATAGAGCTTCGTTGTCACTAAGATTTCAGAAGAGTGACATTCGTATGAATGTTGTTTTCGGTCCTTCTCCAGTATGATTGCGGCCACCGGGATGCCCCGATGGCCGGGTGAAAATCATGTCGCGAGATTGCTGTGATTGCGTTTCAACTATGTAAAAATCAACGACTGATGCACCCCAACCCCGGCCAGAACGCCCGCGGCCGAGGCCAGTGTGGCATTGTGGCGCGCGGTGGCGGCATCACCAGCGGCAAAGACGCCGGGGATGCTGGTTTCCTGTGATGCGTCGACCTTGATGAACGGTCCGGCAAGGCCTTCTTCGAACCTGCAACCCAGCATTTCCGCAAGTGGATTGGTCATTGAAACAGTTGGCCCGGCAAACAGGGCCTGAATGGGTTTGGTGCGCCCGTCGGCCAGTTTAACGGCATCAAGTTCGGGGGCGGTGCCGATCAGTTCGACTATCGGGCTTTGTTCAATCGTGATGCCGCGCGTATCCATCTGTGTGCGGATTTCAGGTTCCGGTTCGTATTTCCCTTGGGTGAAGAAGGTCGTTGGGCCCCAGTCCGGGATCATCATTGCCTGATGGGTGGACATCGGGCCGGTTGCCAGCACGCCAAGTTCCCGGTCACGAACTTCGTAACCATGGCAATAGGGACAATGCAGCACGGTTTTGCCCCAACGCGGCATCAGACCGGGAATGTCGGGCAGGGTGTCAACCACGCCGGTAGCAAGGATCAGGCGGCGGGCCTGAAAGCGGCGGCCATCTTCCAGCGATACCTTGAAACGGTTGCTGTCTTCGTCCCCGGTTCCGGCGGTGTCCGGTTCCAGTCGGGTCGCGGTTTTTGCCATGCCATGCGCAATGCTGACGGTGGGATAGGCGCGAATTTGCCCCATCGCCAGACGGGCAATTTCATCCGGGCTTTTGCCATCCATCCCGAAAAAGCCATGCGATGCCGCGGCGAAACGGTTGCGCGGCAATCCGGCATCAATGATGCAAATCTCTTTGCGGGCACGGGCCAACTGCATGGCAGCGGATAAACCGGCAAAACCGGCACCGATGATGATCGCGTCATAAAGTTTTTGCGAGTCCGGCATCGAAACTGAATGGCCAGATGATGAGGGTGCGAATGTATCGGACATATCGGGGCTCCGTACGGTAACTGAAAATGAATCATGTAACTTTATAAGTATCGTGATTTTGCAATGTCAAGGGTCTTGAAACTTTTGGTGTTGCGAATATGCGCCAAAGCCCGATAGTCTGGCCGTGATATTGCCAGACCAAGGAAACCATCAATGCGCCGTGACAGTCGCCTTTCCCGCATGTTGCACGTCCTGATCCATATGGATCGGTTTGGCGGGGCGATGACGTCCGACATGATTGCCCGGATGCTTGATACCAATCCGGTTGTGGTTCGGCGTACGATGGCAGGGTTGCGCGATGCCGGTTATGTGCGATCCGAAAAGGGGCATGGCGGCGGATGGGTGATTATTCGCCCGCTTTCGGAAATCACGTTTCTTGATATCCATAACGCGCTTGGCAATCCGTCGATCTTTGCCGTGGGGGTTGCGGTCCAACATCCCGAATGTCTGGTTGAACAGGCGGTAAATGCCGCCCTTGGCAGTTCGTTTGACGCCGCCGAGAAACTTTTGCTTGAGCGGTTTGCGTCGGTCACGCTGGCCGATCTTGCCACTGACGTCGATCAGCGCTGGCCGACCGAGCCCGATGGCAAATGGACCGGACCGGGCAGCATTTTTGAACATCTGCCTCAGTCCGGCGATCCCGAATAATCATACCTTGCAAATACTTGTGGCTCTATGTCTGTGCCCGCGCAACCATGGCTTGCGGGATCGGCGGTGATCCAATAATGAATAACAACGGGATTTTTTGATGATCCGTTATTCAATCCTGTATCGCGCCCCACCACCAACCGAGGCCCCCGATGACAACCAAAAAACCGGACTGGGATCATATACGCGTGTTTCTTGCACTTGCGCGCACCGGCAGCCTCAGGGCGGCCTCTCAGGAGCTTGGCGTCAGCCAGCCGACATTGGGGCGGCATTTGTCCGCCCTTGAAGATGTCGTCGGCGTGGTGCTGTTTGATCGCCTGCCAGAAGGATTGCGCATGACCGAAGCCGGGCGCGATTTACGCCCGCGCGCCGAGGCGATGGAAGAAGCCGCCTTTGCCTTCCATCGGCAGGGCGATGCGATATCGGGCATTCGCGACCGGCAGGTTCGCCTGACCGCCAGTGCGTGGTCGGCCCTGTTTCTGGCAGGTCAGATTGATAGCAAACCCGATGGGCTTTACCTTGAAATCCGGCAATCCGATGATACGCAATTGCTGACCAAGCGCGAGGCGGACTTTGCCGTCCGGCATGGTTTGCCTTTGACCGGGGATTTCATCACCAAGCGGCTTGGCACGATTTCATGTGCTGTCTATGCGACCGAAAGATTGGCGTACGATATGCGGGGTATGGGACCGGATCGGGTATTTGCCAATGCACCGTGGATCTGTTTTTCGGAAGAATTCGACCTTTATGAAAGCCAGCGCTGGTTGCTGGCCCATATTGACGGCAATAAACCGTTATTTCGCGCGGGCAATACCGCGATGCTGCAAAATGCATTGCGCACCGGGATCGGGGCGGGAATTTTGCCGTGCTTTCTGGGGGACAGCGACCCGGCACTGGCCCGGGTTTCGCGCCCGATCGAGACGCTGGATTCTGATATCTGGCTGATTGTTCATCGCGATCTGCGTGCGGCCGAAGGTATCAAACAGGCGACCAACTGGGTTGCCGATATGTATAAACGCCGGGTGATGCAGTTATCAGGTGCACGGGCCTCTGGCGGTGAGGGAATGGAACTGAAATAGGCAAAAGAAATGCCGCCCGGGTTGTGTCGGGCGGCAGGTTCGCAAAGAGCGTGTCGGGGTTCGCACCTTTGCGGCTACTTTCTGCTTTTCCACACCCCTGTGGGATCAGTTTGCGACCATTGCGGCCGGTTTGGGTGTGGTTTTGCTGCTGACCGGCAGGATTGGATATTCCACCCGCGGCGCTTCCCCGGTCA
Organism: Thalassospira permensis NBRC 106175; assembly: GCF_000714555.1. Lineage (NCBI taxonomy): Bacteria > Pseudomonadati > Pseudomonadota > Alphaproteobacteria > Rhodospirillales > Thalassospiraceae > Thalassospira > Thalassospira permensis. The sequence continues at coordinate 34,205 of NZ_AUNC01000021.1, forward strand.
GGGTCATGAGGAAGGCGGTAATCGCCTTGATCTGGCTGTTGTCAAGTTCAGCACCAAGCTGGCTTGATCCCATGATCGCAACCGCCTGCTCCAGGTCCCAGACCTTGCCGGAATGGAAATAGGGTGCGGTCAGTTCGATATTGCGGAGCGGTCCGGCGCGGAACACATAGTCATCCGTTGCCGTCTGGGTCACGGCAAAGCGGCCCTTGTCACCGGGCGGCAGGATTTCCGCACCCGGCTGTTCGACAACACCGAACGGATAATAACCGGTGCCACCGACATTCACACCGTTATGGCAGGATGCACAACCGGTATCGATGAACAGTTCAAGTCCGGCCATTTCGGTTTTGGTCAGGATGGCATCGTTTCCTTCGAGGAACTGGTCAAACCGTGATGCCGGGGTGATCAGGGTTGCTTCGAACGCCTCGATCGCCTTGGCCATGTTGTCAAACGTTACCGGGTCGCTTTCACCCGGGAAGGCGTGGACGAATTTCTGGACGTAATCGCCCATGCTTTTCAATACCTCGACAACGCGTTCGGGGGTGCTTGCCATTTCAACTCCGGCCTGAACCGGGCCCTTGGCCTGTGCCTTCAGGTCTTCCGCACGTCCGTCCCAGAACTGTGCTTCGTTAAACACGGCATTCAGAACGGTCGGGGCGTTACGCGGGCCTTTCTGCCAGCCATGACCGATGGATGTTTCAAGGTTGTCATCCCCGCCCATGCCCAGATTGTGGCATGTATTGCACGAAATCAGCGCACTGGCCGACAGACGCGGATCAAAGAACAGCATCTTGCCCAGTTCGACCTTTTCGCGTGTGACCGCGTTGCCTTTGACGGCTGGTACCATTGACGGAATGACTTCGAAATGCTCAAGGGCCGTCTTGCGCAAGTCAGAAGGTGATAGTGGTTCTGCTGCAAGGACGTTCCCGGCGACCCCCAGCATGGCAGCAATGGAAACAAGGCTGCCGACCAGACCACGATACGATTTCATTTGCTCTCTCCCAAATGATGGTGGTTCGGGAAGTAAAACAGGCGGCAAATGCAATCACGATGATATATGTCAAGTGCCTAAAATAAATGTAATATCAGTATGTTGATTGGAATTTTACAAAGAAAAATCCGCAAGAATCGATATCTTGCGGATTGGATATCCTGGCCGTTTAATCGGGCTTAAAGAAGCTTTTCACGCGGGTCGAATTTAGGGGCGGGTTCGGCTTCAAGCTGTTCGAAAACCTGATCAAGGGTTTCGGCAACCGTAAACAGATTGCGGTTGCTTTCACGTGCAAAGCCGTCTTCGATAATGCCATCAATCATATCAAGGCATTTGTCCCAATATCCAAGGGCGTTCATGAACACCAGCGGCTTGTCATGGATGCCAAGCTGGCGAAGGGTTAGCGCCTCGAAGGCTTCGTCAAGGCTGCCAAGGCCACCGGCAAGGGTGACGAACGCATCCGAACGTTTGAACATTTCGACCTTGCGTTCATACATGGATTTGCAGACGATCAGTTCGCTAAGCCCCTTATGCCCGACTTCGATGTCATCCAGATGGGCCGGGATGATGCCGACCACCTTGCCGCCATTTTTCATGACCGCATCGGCAACTGCGCCCATCAATCCGATACGGCCGCCACCATACACCAGTGTTATGCCGCGTTCGGCCATCATTTTGCCAAATGCAATCGCGTTTTCCATGTGCTGGGGGTTTTTGCCGTTCGAAGCGCCGCAAAAAACACAGATCGATTTAACTCTTGTCATGGCAACCTGCCTCTTTGTTGTTATCTCGCAGGTAACTCTCGCCTGAACATCGCGCCATGTGGATGGTGCGTTTGTCGTCTGGCGACGTGGCCCGTCTATCTGCCGAGCATAGCCTATTGCGCGGTCACCCGGTCAATAGTTTCCTTTGCGAAGTTCCCGTGACATCGGGTTATCGATATCATGTGATCCTTGCCGCATTTTTGCCTTGGCAATCGCCATGATCGGGCGCGATAAGCCGAGGTGATTTTTTCGCCGATGGTTAACAGGTTCTGAACCTGATTGTGGGATGGCTATTCGCATCTGTGCGCAGGCCATGTTCGCGCAGGTTGAAATGAAACAACAAGAAGGCAGGATCGCCCAACGTGTTTGTCGACAGTCCCTTTTGGCTCGCCATTCTGGTGTCTGGTGTTATTACCACGGTCTTGATGCTTGCCCTTTGGCTGGGCCTTGACCGGGCCCTTGCGCGGCGCATGGTGCTGGCTGCGGTTATTCCGGCGGTGGTGGTTGCCGTCCCGGCGGCCATCGGTTTGCCTGCAACCGCCCGGGGCGGTGTGGGGGCAGCACTTCTGATGCTGGTGCTGGGCGGCGTTTGCGGCGCTATCCTTGATTTCGCACATTTGCGTGCGCGCGCTTGCGCGATTGTCGCAATTTTGTTGATGCTGCTTGGCGGCTGGCTGGTTCTGGTGGCCCCGGTTACCGGGCTTTTGTATCATCCGGGCGGCTTGGTGACGCTGGTGTGGATCACCTATATCCTGATCGGTGCGTCCTTTTTGTGGGTGACGCGCCCCAATTTTGAAGAGGACGAAGACCCGGCTGTGACCAAGGGCAGGGGCAAAAAGAACGGCAAATCGGCAAAATCCGCCAAAACATCGACAAAATCTGTTGTTACAAGCGACGAGGATGCGGCGAAACCGGCCCCGGTTGCGACCTTTGTCGCGCTTGCCATCGGGCAGGGGATTATCGCCGCCCAGTTTGGTCTGCACGATCATGTGGTGTTTCTGGCCGGTCTTTCGGTGGCCCTGTTGGTGGCGCTGATTTCCGAAAAGGCCGCCCCGCAATATCGCGCCGCCTTGTGGTTGGCGATCAGTACCGCCCTGATGGCAAGCGCATCGGGTGTGATGCTGGCGGCGCCGGGGGCGACATTTGCAATGGCGGTTCTGGTTCTGGTGGTGTTTGCCGGGTCGGGGGCGGCGCGGATTGCCGCCCATTTGCCTGCCGATATGGGCGCTAATGCTGGTGCGGGCGGTGCGGTTCTGGCGATGCTGGTGCGGGTATCGGTTCTGGCGCTACCAGTGCTTGTGGCGGCACTTGTGGCCTATATCGGGGCGACAATGCAGGCCATTCCGTAAGGAATTCGGCACAAGGCTTGACCAACAGCGCTGATTCTATTCATCTTTGCCTAACTGTTGCACTGTAATCTCGGTTTGTTACGTTATGGAAACTGTGTTCCGAAAGTAGTACAAGGTTCTAATTAACGCGTCGGGCGGGGCGTTTGGGGGACTTAATGACTGATAGTTACAAGGTTTCGACGCCGCCCGTAATAATCATAACCACCGTTCAAGGATATTACCGGTGAAAAGACCTTATATCCTCGTCATCATTGGCGTCCTGCTGATTGTCGCTGCGATCTCGTTGAATTATATGCTGACACAGTCGGCAGATGAAGCCGATACACCGGCAAGAACAACAGCACCGCCCGCCGTGACACCGGATGCCGGAAATACGCCGCAGGTCGCGCCGGAACAAACCGACGCCGCACCCGAAGTTCGCACGCCGAGCTTTGACGTTGTGCGCATTGGACCAGATGGCAATGCCGTGATTGCCGGTCGCGCCGCCCCCAACAGCACCGTGCGCATCCGCGAGGGTGACGAAGTCATTGGGCAGGCAACCGCTGATGAACGCGGGGAATGGGTGGTTTTGCCTGATAAGCCGCTGGCAAGTGGTGACCGGGAATTGTCGCTTGAATCCGAAGACAGCACTGGCGAAGTCTATAAGGGCGATGACAATGTCGTGGTTCTGATCCCTGAAAAACCGGCATCAGGCGAAGCCGCAACGGCCGAACAGTCCGGTGACGCGGCAAAAGACGATGACAAGGCAGAACAGCCGATCATCGCCATGCGCGTCCCCAAGAAAGGTGGTGCCGCGAGCGTCATGCAGGGCCCGGCCCCCGAAGATATGAGCGAAGAAACCGCGCGTGAACTGGCCCAGGCGATGCCGGAAGGGGCGGAAGTTCCCGCAGCAGCGATGCCGCGCCTGTCGATTGATGTTGTCGATTATGACGAACAGGGCCGGGTTGCCATGTCTGGCAAGGCCGATGACAACACCAGCATTCGCGTTTACCTTGACAACAAATTTGTCGGCAGTGCCTCGACCGGGGATGACGGCAACTGGGCCCTGACAATTGGCGAACCGATTGAGCCGGGCCAGTATCAGTTGCGCGCCGATCAGCTTGATGCGTCCGACAAGGTGACCGCACGTGTTGAACTGCCGTTTGAACGTGCCCGCCCGGATCAGATTCTGGAGCCGGGGACACGTTATGTCGTTCAACCGGGCAACAGCCTATGGCGGATTGCGCGCCGGACCTATGGTGATGGTCTGCAATACTGGGTGATTTACAACCAGAACCGCAAACAGATCCGTGATCCCGACCTGATTTATCCGGGCCAGATTTTTGCGCTTCCGGAAAATGGAACCGCCCAGCAGTAATTGCTGTTCTTTGCGAGGGGCAAAACACATGATAATGGTGTTTTGCCCCTTTTTTTATTCAGGGCCTTTCGGGTTGCGTTGCCCTTTGTCATCACTAGATGCTAAGAACGCGACCAACCGGTAGTATCGATACCGTCATTGTTATGCCCATACCCATGGCAACCAGGGAATAAAGACTTTGAAATCTGTTCTTGTGCCGATCAATCCCGAAGGCTGGAAATTCGTTGCGATTTTTGCAGCGATCACCGTGGTTCTGTTTCTGATTGCCGAACCGCTGGGCTGGATCGGTGTGATCCTGACACTCTGGTGTGCTTATTTCTTCCGCGACCCTGACCGTATTACCCCGGTTGACGAAAATCTTGTCATTTCCCCGGCGGATGGCCGCGTCTGCATGATTTCCAAGGCACCACTGCCCAAGGAACTTGAACTGGACGACAAAACACCGCGTACCCGCGTTTCGATTTTCATGAATGTGTTCAACGTTCATGTGAACCGTTGCCCGGTCAATGGTGAAGTCGTTGGCGAGGCCTATGTGCCCGGCAAATTCGTTAATGCCGAACTCGACAAGGCATCGGAAAGCAACGAACGCCAGATCCTTCTGGTGCGTGACAGGGAAGGTCGCGAGTTCGGTGTTGTCCAGATCGCGGGTCTGGTAGCACGTCGTATCCTTTGCGATGTCGGTCGTGGTTCGCAGCTTAAGGCGGGCGAACGTTTCGGCCTGATCCGTTTCGGATCGCGGGTTGACGTTTATCTGCCCGAAGGTGTCGAACCCAAGGTCATCGTTGGCCAGACCACGATTGCGGGTGAAACCATCCTTGCCGATATTGCGGCCAAGGGGGGTGAAGCGGCCGTCGGGGAGATTCGCTAATGGCAGGCGGCATCCGGCAAGATCATCGCCCCCGTCGGTTCAAGGCATTATCGCTCAGCCGTCTGGCGCCGAATGTCGCGACCCTGATGGGGATGTGTGCGGGGCTGACGTCGATCCGTTTTGCGATGCAGGATCGATGGGAAGCCGCGGTTGCCGCCATCCTGATTGCCGGGATCATTGATGGCCTTGACGGTCGTCTGGCCCGGATGCTGAACGCGTCAAGCCGTTTTGGGGCCGAACTTGACAGTCTTTCGGACTTTGTCTGCTTTGGCGTTGCGCCTGCGATGATGCTGTATTTCTGGTCGCTGCATGAATTCGGACCGGTCGGCTGGGCCTTGTCGCTTCTGTTTGCGGTGTGCATGGCGTTGCGTCTGGCACGGTTTAATACCCAGATGCTGGGTGAACCGGAATTACCGACATGGGCTTATCGCTTTTTCACCGGCGTTCCGGCCCCGGCGGCAGCCGCTCTTGCGATGTGGCCGATTGTTCTGACCTTCCAGTTCGGGCGGGGCGTTTTTGACAGCCCCTATATCGTCGCACCATATGGTGTTCTGATTGCCGGACTGATGGTTTCGCGCATGCCGACCTTTTCGTTCAAAAAGGTCAAAATTCCGCGGGCGTGGGTTTTGCCTCTGATGCTGGCATTCGGGGCGTCTGTGGCGTTTCTGGTGTCCTCGCCGTGGTTGACCCTGTCGGTGATTGCCGCGGTCTATTTCGCAACCTTCCCGCTGTCCTATCGGTCCTATCGCCGGATGGGCGTTGAAAACCAGCAGGAAGAAGTCCGAGCCGAGGAAGAAGACGATGACGGTGAACCCGACGACGATCCCGACGAGGGACTTAACAGGGTCCACCAGAACTGATCACACCCGATCAAGACTTTCCCAGGCACCGTTTTTACGGTGCCTGTTTTGTTTTACGGATGTCATTGCATCGCGGATGCAGGGACATCACGCGTTGTTTTGAAATCACGCAGTGTTTCGTTGAAACGGGCACGGTCGGCGTGACCGAGATAATCGACATAATATTCAAGCCACGGCATGTCAGGATTGCTGGCAAGGATGTCATTGATCTTGGTGATCGCACCGATCCCGGTTGATGACCGGTTGCACGCAATGGCAAGATCAAGCAATCGCGGCATTCCCCCGATAGGCAGTGCAACCGTATCGGATGCTTTGCCCTGTGCCCGGCGATGGAACTCGATTTCCACCGGAAAGGCCAGCATCCAGTCGATCCTCCCCATTTCCAGCATCAGAGGAAAACTTGATTGATTGTCGGTGCGCAGAACATTGGGGGAATCAATCGCCTCTGCCAGGATGCGATCAATATCGGGTCCATAAGACCGCGATTTAGCCAGCGCGGTATAGCGCGACGTGTCTCCCAGCAGGGCTTCAAGGTCAATCGTGCCGTCCCCGAACATATAGGGCTTGAATGACACCAGCGCGCTGTCGGGGACGACAACCGACAACGGCAGAAGGGGGGCGACGGTGTTGCTCAGGATGAATTCGCGCGCCCTTTCCGGGGTATTTTGCGTTCCGGGAATACAGACCGTCTGGCCGGTATCGTCGGTCATGCGCATGGCGTCATATGCACTGCGGCGTGGCAGGATTTTCATCAAATGATGATATTCGGGCATACGCTCGATAAACCAGTCCAGCATCTGCGCGCCATAACCATTCAAGCGGTCTTCGACCTTGATGAAGCCCGGCATGTCTGCATCAATCGCCCAAACGATATCGGTTTTGGTTTCAGGGGGTGATGGCCGCACGTCCTGCGCCATCACGCCCGATGGCTTCAAGGCCAGCAATGCCAATAATCCTGCAATCATCAGAGAACTGAAAAGTCGTCTGCCCATGCCAAGTCTTCCGATCGCCAAGATGCGCGGTTCGATGTTTCGATTTGTGCTTATCCAAAGGTGGTGGGTTGGTGGTGAGGATCAATAGCCATACGACAGAAAATTGCGCCATAAATCCCATTGTTATGGAATAATTTCCGGTTTTTGGGGGTTTTGATGATCGGAATGTGCATGGTTTTTCCAGCCCCCTTCATGTCATGTCGGTCACTTTAGGATAGGATGTGTGCGCATTCTGTCACCGGCTAACACGACGCTGATGCTATTTGGTTGGTTGCAGTAACGCTTCGAACTGTTTGGGATCAATGTATTGCGCGCGGGCCGAAAGGAACCATTCGCGGTCCTGGGGGGAAAGCCACGCGGCATAGAAATTTGTCCAAGGCATATCAGGATTGGCATCGACAATCTGGTTGATCCGGGTGATGGCCTGTTGTCCGACTGGTGTTTTGGCGCAACCGATTGTGGCTTCCAGCAGATTGGTGTTACCGCGGATTGGCAATGATTTGATCTGCTGGTGTGGTGTGACATCGCGGCGGTAAAATTCAGCTTCGGACGGAAAATAGAATATCCAGTCGATCCGCCCCATTGCCAGCAACCTTAAAAGTTTGCTGTCGTCGGCCACCGGCATGATTTGCGGGGCTTTGCGATATCGTTCGACATAATTGTCAATCAGCGCCCCGTAGGAGCGCCCGATCCGAAGGGCGGTGGCCATCTCCCGGTTTGCCATCAACTGTGCAAGCTGAATATGACCATCTTCATCCATGAACGGTTTGAAATTCTGCTCGTCCCCGGCGCGGATAACGACTGAAATCGGCAAGTGCAAAAGAATGGTTTTGGCAAAGCTGATATAGTTGCGGCGTTCGTCATTCGGGATCAGGGTGGTACTGCATCGGGCATTGTTGTGCTCGTTTTCCGGGTTGCTGCTATCACGCATTTCTGCCAGAAGCCGTGCCAAGGGGACTTCCTGAATTCTGTGCTGATAATCCCCCAGTCGCGAAATAAACCAGTTCTGGGTATCGGCGGCATATCCCGTCAGTTTACCATCTTCGGAGATGAAGGCGGGCGCAAATGGCGGCACTGTCCAGATCAGTGTGCCTGGCACATCGGCATTGGCCGTTGCTGCCATAAAGGGCAGGGCTAAAAGCCCAGTCAGGCCGGAAATTGCACCACATCCAAGCCGGAACTTCATCCGCAATCCCATGTTCAGTTCCCGAGTTTACAAGGATCGTTATTGTTTTGTCGTCAGGATAGTACCCAACTCATTATCAAATTATGTAAGGAGTCCTATCCGAACGAAGGATTTATCCTATCACTTGGGGCGGTTGTGAAATGCGGTGAGTGCTCCATCGAACTATGTCCTGACGCTCTGGATTTTATGGTGTACCCCCCCAAAAAAAGCGACCGGCCCCCGGTGCGTAGCTGGGGGCCGGTCAAACCGCGCGGCGGGGTCGGGGGGAATGTCGCGCGGTTTTTACTGTTATGTCTGGCGTGGTCGGGATTATGACCTATGGTCGGCAGATTGTGGCGTGCCGCCCTTGCCAAATTTATCCGCCATCCGTGCCTTTAGCTTCCGCCAGCCGATCCCCGCCTTGTGGCGCATCATCAGTGCGGAGGGGGTAAAGACCAGTGTCAGCACGGTGGCAAAGGCCAGACCAAACGCGATGGATGTCGAAAGTTGCACCCACCACTGGGTCGAAGGGGCACCAATCGACATGGAACGTTCGGCAAAGTCGATATTGATCTGTAACACCATCGGTACCAGACCAAGGATCGTGGTAACTGTGGTCAACATCACAGGTCGCAAACGCTGTGCCCCGGTTTGCAGAATCGCGGTTTCGATACTGTCCGCACTGTGTTTGAGCCGGTCGAAAGTATCGATCAGAACGATATTGTTGTTCACCACGATCCCGGCCAGTGCCACAACCCCGATCCCGTTCATAACGATGGAAAACGCTTGTCCCGTGATCATCAGCCCCAGGAAAACACCCGCCGTTGACATGATGATTGCCACCATGATCAGAAGCGAACTTGAGATGCTGTTGAACTGGGTGACCAGAATGACAAACATGATGAACAGCGCAACCGAGAAGGCATTTTTCAGGAAGTCTGCCGACTTTTGCTGCTCTTCATCCTGCCCCTTGAATTCGACCGAAACGCGCGGATCGATATCAAGGTTTTTCATCCATGCCTTGACCTCCTGCACCTTGGTGTCGACCAGGATGCCTTCGGCAACGTCGGCCTTGACGGTCAGGGCGCGGCGGCTGTCAACGCGTGACAATGTCCCGGTTTTGGGTTTTGCGGTGCGTTTGACGAAGTTGGCCAGCGGCACCAGCCCCTTGTCGGTCACGATCTGAAGGCTTTGCAGTTCTTCAAGGGACCTGTGTTCGGCCGGGTAACGACCGACAATGTCGATTTCCTCGGTCGAATCATCCGGGCGATAGGTTGAAAAATTGATCCCGTTGGTCACCAGCTTGATCACATTGCCGATCTGGTTGATGTCCGCCCCGAATTTCAAGGCCTGCGCACGGTCAACCGTGTATTCCCAGTCAATTCCCGGAGGCGATTTGCCGTCTTCGAAATTGTAAAGACCGCCCATCTCCTGCAATCCGGTCATGATTTTGGTCGCGGTTTCATCAAGTGCATCGGGATAAAGCGACCGCAGCTGAATCTGGATATCCTTGCCTTGCGGGGGGCCTGCTTCGGCGGCACGAATTTCGATCTGCAAGCCAGCCAGATCGGCGGTTTCTTCAAGGATGCGATGTTCGATCTCGGTCGCCTTCGGGCGTTTCTGCCAGTCGGCATATTCAAGCTGGATGACACCGATCACGTCTTCGGGGGTGTCGTTGCCGCCGCTGCTTGCACTGCGGCCGGAACGGGCATAGACGGTATCGAACCAGTGTTCGCCTTCATGCTTGGCGTCAAGGCCAAGAATGCGATCCTCAACTTCCTTTAACAACGCATCCTGTTCGTAATAGGACATATTGCCGCGTGCGCGGACCTGAACGGCGGCGACTTCGGGCTCGACCGCCGGGAAGAACTCCACCCCGCGACCAAATATACCAAATGCCGCCCAAACCCCGATCAGGATGACAAATGCCATCGGTACAACCAGCCAGTGGAACCGCAACGAGCCTTTAAGCAGACGGACATAAAAACCTGTTCCGCCCTTAAGATCGCGCAAACGATCCATCCGGCCCGCGGCAACCGCGTCCAATGCCTCGCTTGAGGCAGAGCCGGGCTTGCCAAACCATGCGCCAACCGTGGGCACAAAGATCAGCGCCATTACAAGCGACGCGGACAGGGTAAACAGAACCGTGATCGGCAGGAATTTCATGAATTCGCCGACGATATCGGGCCAGAATGCCAGTGGCAGGAAGGCGGCAAGGGTTGTTGCCGTCGATGCAATGATCGGCATCGCCATGCGTTTGGCTGCTAGCGGATAGGCCTGCTTGCGCGGCAATCCATCAAGCATCTTGCGATCGGCATATTCGGTAACCACGATCGCGCCATCCACCAGCATCCCGACCGCCAGGATCAGACTGAACAGAACCACGATATTGACCGTCATGCCCAGTGCCCAAAGCACAAGGATTGCTGTCAGGAAGGAACCCGGAATGGCAAGGCCCACCAGAAGCCCCGACCGCCAGCCCAGCGACCAGATCACCACCACCATGACTAGCAGGATCGCAAGGATAACACTGTTCTGAAGGTCGGTCAGCATGGTGCGGATATCTGATGATTTATCCTGCGAATAGCTGACCGTGATATTGGGTGGGAAGGATTGAGCCGCTTCGGCGGTGACCGACTTTATGTGGTCAATCACATCAATGATGTTTTCGCCAACACGTTTGGAAACCTCGATCGCGATGGCCGATTGGCCGTTCAGACGGGCAAAGCTTTCGGCATCCTTGAAGGTCCGGCGGACTTCGCCGATATCGCGGAAATGGATCACCGAATCCCCGTCAACGATAAGCGGCATGTCAAGGATGTCATTGACTGTTTCAAACAGGCCGGGAACCTTGATGTTGAAGCGGCCCGATCCGGTATCGATGGCCCCCGCGGCCACCAGCGCGTTCGAATTGCGCACCAGCGATACGATATCAACTCCGTTCAGGCGATAGCTTTCCACTTTCATCGGATCGATGACAAACTCGACCAGTTCTTCGCGGTTGCCGGCAAGATTGGCTTCGAGAACCGCGGGTATACCTTCGATATTGTCTTTCAGGTCGCGTGCCAGACGCAGCAAGGTCCGTTCAGGCACATCACCGGCAAGGGTGACAACCAGAACCGGGAATAGCGACAGGTTGACCTCGTGAACTTCGGGATCGTCGGTATCGGTGGGCAATTCTGACTTGGCAATGTCGACGCGTTCGCGCACATCGGCAAGGGCGTCGTCGATATCAACATCGGAATAGAATTCAAGCGTGACCGAGGCGCCGTCCTGATAGGATTGCGATGTCATTTCCTTCACACCTTCGATGGTGCGAAGTTCCTGTTCCATCGGACGTAGCAAAAGCCGTTCGGCATCTTCGGGCGAAATGCCGTCATGATGCATCGACACATAAAGGACCGGGATCTGCACATCCGGGTCGGCTTCCTTGGGGATCGCGTTGTAACCCACCCAACCGGCTGCCAACAGCAGGATCAGGGTCAGGATAACGGTGCGCGAACGGTCAAGCGCAATATCAATGAGGGACATGTTTCTGTCTCCGGTTCCTCATGCCACGCTTAACGCGCGACCGTTTCCTTGGGGGCGGGGGCCATGTTTTGCAAACCTTCGGGGGTATCGCCGGTTTCAATCCGGCTGACTTCGACTGTTGCGCCTTCCTTGACCCAGTCATGGCCGACCACGATCAGGTCGATCTTTTCCGGAAGGCCACCAATCCAGATACCATCTCGGTTTCCGCCCTGAAGTTCGATCGGGTAAAACGCAACCTTGTTGCCATCGACAATGACGCGCACGCCGACCTGACCTTCGTCATTCAGCGTCAGGACCGACGGGGCAACGCGATGCGCCATCTTGGTGCCGATTGGAATTTGCAATTCGGATGTCATGCCATCGGGGATGCCAAGGTCGGTATTATCTATTTCGACTTCGACCCGATAGGTACGTGTCGAATTGTCCGATGCCTGCGACACATAGCGCACGACACCATCGGCCTCGCGCCCATCAAACAGGGTGATATGCGCCAACTGGCCTGTCTGAACGCTGCCGATCGAATGTTCGGGGACATGGGCAACCACCAGCATCGGGTCGGCCTGGATCAGGGTCGCGACCGGATCGTTTACCGACAGAAGATCACCGATTTCAGCCGGGCGGTTTTCCACCACGCCGTCAAACGGGGCGCGAATTTCGGTATGGTTCAGTTCGATCTGTGCCAGTTTCAGGTCCGCCCGCGCTTCTTCCAGCAGGGCCTTGGTTTCTGCGACACCGGTTTTCGAACGGTAATTCTTTTCGGCAAGGCTTTTGGCCGCGCTGTTTTCAAGTTCGCGCTGGGCGACAAGGGCACGCGCCTTTTCCACGCGCGCGGCACGGTCTTCAACCGCCAGCTTGACCAGAAGATCACCCTTTTTCACGCGCTGGCCCTTGATTGCGCCGATTTCTTCGACCATGGCATCAATCTGGGCACGGATTTCAACGGAAACCACGGCTTCGGTGCGTCCGGAAATGCGCAGGACATCGACATGTTCGACGGCTTCGCTGGTTCTGACGCGGACCGATGCATGTGGGGCGTGCCCGGCCGAAGGTGACGTGGTCGGCACAGGCGCATCGCCATTTTTCGCGACTTGCGCACCGTCTGCGTTCTCGACCACTGACGTCGGCCCTGTTTCGGCGGAATCGTCCCCGCCCAGTAATCCGGACCCAACCCAAAGTACCGCCCCGACGGCAAGTACGATGGCGATAAGGCGTGAAGCATTCATGGTTCTATTCCCTCAGATATGCCCAAACGGAATGCGTGTGGCACTTGATAAAGTGGCGCTTTGTGGTGAACCTTGCGGTTCTTGTTATTCTTGGTTCTGTTGTTATTGTTGTCGGCGGATCAGGCTTTCCTGTCTTTGCGGGTTCGCAATTCCTCGATCAAACCTGATTTGTTTTCGCGGATGAATTTCAGTGTCGCCTCGCACATTGCCTGCCCAAGTCCGGCGACGAAACGGCAACCGGGGGTCGGCTGCCCGTCTTCATCGCGTCCATGGGTAAGTGGACATTTATCCTTTTGCGGATTGTCCGGATCGATATCGAATTTCATCATTTCGTGGCGGGCAGCGAATTCATCGATCAATGCCTCGGTCAGCTCGATGGGCAGTTCCTCGGCAAAGGTCAACATGAACAGAATATCGGACCGGTAACGATCCTCGCCCGGGCGGGTTTGCAACAATGTGCGCAGAAACGTTCGGCGGCCTTCGCTGGTCAGTTGGTAAACCTTTTTGTCGGGGCGATTTTCCTGTTCGCGTTCAACAAAGGTCACCATCCCGTCCTGGGTCAGCTTGGTCAGTGCCGGATAGATCGAACCCAGAGACGCGATCTGGAAATGGCTGAAAGTGCCATCTTCAAACATTTTGCGTATCTCGTATCCGGTTGCTTCACCACCCATCAGGGCGCCAAGGCACAATGTGCGTACATCCATATTCTGTTCGGTATCCATCCTGTTATGCGTCTCGATCCGATCATCGTTCCGGCGGGGGAAAGTGCCAGAACAACTATATCACTTCGATATATATCGATTATTAGTATATCGGACTGATATAGTCAATTTACTGCACGTTTCGGTTTAATGACGACTGATAAGGGTGGTTTGTTACAAAATCGGGCGAGTGTTTTGATTTGGCTGGGGTTAACCGCGCTTATCGTTGAAACAAACTGGCTTAATTTGTCCGGCCGGGCGTCCGGTTGTGCATCGTCGGACGCCGATTGTGTTTGTTCGTGCATATTGAAACGATATAGGACGACATTTCTTCACCCCGGTAAGGGGGCAATGCCGGGCACCGATCAAACGGGATAAAGCGCGTTTATGAACGATATATATGACTATCTTGATCTGTTTGTGGCTGTCGCTGGCATCGCGCAGGCAGCATTCCTTTGTCTGCTGTTGCGTTCCGAAGGTGCGCGTGCGCTTCGCGCCAATCGCTGGATGATGCTTTTCCTTGCTGCTGTGGCGTTCAACCTGTTCGAAGATGTCGCAGAGGTTTTCTTTTCGCAGCAAGGCTATCAGGTTGTCGAAATGATATTTATTCCGGCCAATTTCCTGATTGCCCCTGCTGTTTATCTTTACTTCCGCGAAGTTTCGGGCGTGCCGTCACGTCAGCCTTGGGTGCATTTTGTGTTGGCTGGGGTGGTCCTGAATCTCATGGCATGGTCGATCACCAATGGCATGCCCATTTCCGATGATTTTCAACATAGTTTTACTGTTCCTGCCGCCATCAGCAGTTTCTGCTGGTTTGCGATTTTCGCGCAGGCGGGAACTTATGTTTTGCTGATCTGGAAGGTGGCGCATCGGTATTTCCGTCAGGCACAGGAACAGCTCGGCGTGGATCGCAACGCGATGCGCCGCTGGATGGGTGTCATTCTTGGTGGTGTCAGCCTGATCTTCCTGACGGCCCTGATCGGTAAGATTGCCGCATTTTTCTTTGTTGAAGACCTGGCGATGTCGGGAACCGGGGTAGCATTTGTGCTGCTGCTGTTCGCTCTCAGTTATGAAATCGCGACCCAGCCGGTTTTGTTTGTCATGCCCGATTGGCCGGGTGAAGGCGAGGTGGATGAAGAGGACCTGACCCAGCCAGTACAAGGTTCGGCAAACAGTGCTGTTGTTTCGGTGGCTCCTGCTGCGTCTTCTGCAAGGGGGGGCGACGCGGAGCCGATCTCGCGGCCGCTGCTTGACGGTGACGGTGTGGCATCCGCGCTCAGGCGGCTTGACGATATCCGTAAACGCGGTGACTTGCTGCTGGATCCTTTGGTTTCGCTACCAAAACTCGCCCGTGCGGTGGGGCTTTCGCCCAATCAGTTATCCTATGTTTTAAACCATCATGTCGGGCAGAATTTCTTTGATTATGTCAATGGGGCGAGGATCGAGGAAGCGCGTGCGGTACTGATTGCCGAGCCTGAGCGGACCATCCTTGATGTGGCGCTCAGTGTCGGTTTCAATTCGAAATCGACCTTCAATCTGGCGTTCAAGAAACTGACCGGGGATACGCCAAGTGCGGTGCGGGCAAATGCGCGAGCAGCGGCAGAAAATAGGCCGTCCGGAGCGACACCTGGTGGGCCGGATGGGCAGGGCCGGACGCCGGACGTCGCACAATAGGGCTGGGTCGGCAGGATTTCACAACAGGAACCTGCCGACATGATCCGCTCCAGCAACCATCAAAGCAACCATCAAAGAAACCATTTCAAGCCCAGCACGAAGACCAGCCATAATACCAGTACCAAACCCAGCGATAATAATGGCCGAAGCACGGTTGCCCGAAAGGGTATCGTCACAAACGCCATCGATGGCCATGATGATGGCCTTCGGAATGTGCAGCATATCCGCAAGCGGACCTTTCGGATCGGCGGCCTTATGATGCTTTTTCTGGTGATGACCGGACCCTAGCCCAGAATGGTCCAGAACAGGAATACCGTCACGGTCAGAAATGAAAGCGACCCGGCGGCCATTTTCATAAACTCGATCATCTTGAAGGACATTGATGGCTCCTTTTTTTGGGGCGCGCGGGATCAGGCGATATCAAAGGGGCTATCTTGGATTGGTCGGGGTGAAACGGGCCTGATAAAGCTCGTTCCCCAAATCATCAAACAGGGCAAAGGCATCTGGTTTTTGCGGCATGCCCGCCCCTTTCAAAAGGTCTTCGGCCTGCGCAATCGCGGCCTCGATATCGGAGGTGACGCAGTCCATCCGATTTAACCGTGCACGGGCGTCAGAGCCGTCATGCACGCGGAAAAACTCGATCCTGATCTGCATGATTTCATGGCGTCCTGTGATCGGGCTGGGAGGGACGGAAGGCAGGGCCGGGACCGGTGGTCGCGTGGCCGGGGTGATCGTCTTCTCCTGCGTCATCTGCGTCGCCGTGGTCGTCATCTTTGCCAGTTGTGCCGATCATCCGGGCGCGTTCTTCCTCGCGCAGGGGATCGGCATCCAGAACCAGGGCGCTATCAAGAATGACGGGATCAAGAACCAGCAGGCGTGCAACGGTCGTTTTGCCATCGCGTGACCAGACATGCAGGTTGCTCTGAACTTTTTTATAGCTGCGCGTCGCGGCCATCAGATCAAGTTCTTCAAGGGTTTCGACCTCGTAAGTGCCGGCCTGAAACAGCTCGTCATACCCTTCCAGCCGGAACGGATGGAAAAAGGTGACGGTCCGATGCGTGTTGCGGGTGATGGTCATGATCAAGCTCCTTGCGCCTTCGACACAGGAACCAAAACCGACGGAGGGGGCAATCCCCCCGCCTGTTTGTGAAACCGGTTATTGCGGTGGCGCGGATGGCGCGGGGTTAGCGACCGGATTTTCTGCCTGTTTGACGGTTGGCGGACCTTCAAGCGGCGAATGTTCCGGCAGGGCCACCGGCGTATCGACCGGGCGGCCTTCCAGCGGTTCTGCGGGCTTTTGCTTCCCGGACTTCACATGGTTCAGTGAAAAGCTGCGAAAAGACATTTTGTCCTGCTTTCTGTTCAGGAGGGCAAAATAGACCTCCCTATTAGAAATGGTCAGAATGGCGCGCAAAAGCAAATCGCGGGCGGCCGCAACGCCTCGGAAAACCGGCTAATTATCTGATATTGCTTGTCGTCTGCAGGATGATTTATTTTCAATTTATGGTTTATTTTTCATAAATATATGCCCGCATAACGAATGTGGCGCGGGCTTTGCCGTGCAAGGGGCAGCGGAGAATCACACCCCGCGCAGGTTGCCCCAGACATGGACGTGCCATTGCGGCAGGACGCGGATGTTAAACCAGCCGCGTTCTGACACCTGATCAACCAGCCAGCGATAGCGTTCCGTAAGGCCGTCTATATCAACGCCGTTAAGGCCGTCCGGGTGCGGTTCGGCGGGGGTGATGTTGACCGGTTGCAGGCAGACCGGGATATCGGGATGGCGTTTGCGGACATGGTCGGCAAACATCAGATCGGCATCGTCGCGGATCGGGAATTTAAGCGTAATCGCCGGGCCGTCAAGCACGCCATTGGCTTGCGCCGCGGTGATGCAGGCGGCAAGGGCATCGGGGTCGAAATCGGTGCTGCTGCTTGGCGGTTTAGGGCTGAGTGTCAGGTAATCAAGATCGGCAAACCAGTCACGCGCGATGCTGCCCTGGGTTTCGATGGCAAAGGTAAAGCCATCGCGTTTGCCAAGCGCGATCAGGCCGCCCAAGGGCTGGATCGCCGGGTTGCCGCCCGAAAGGGTGACAAGGATCGGCTTGCCACCCGAAAGGGTGCGAACCCGATCCATCACCTCGGCCGCCGTATTCGGTTTCCAGTCGGCGCGAAAGGCCGGATCGACGGCATAAAGCGTATCGCACCACGAACAGCGAAAATCACATCCTCCGGAGCGGACAAACACCGTCGGCATGCCGATCAGCGCACCTTCGCCCTGCACGGTCGGCCCGAAAATTTCCGATATGCGGATTTTATCGTGTGCCAGTTCTGATTCAATTTTCGGCTCAATTTCCGTTCCGCTCATGGCCGGTATTCCGCCCAGGTTTTCGGCGTTTCGGACACCCGCACCGCACTGACTTCGGGCCAGCGGTCATGCGCCCAGTCATAAAAGAACAGCGCCAGACGTTCGGCGGTGGCGTGATCATGGCCAAGGACCTCGTTCAGGTGACGGTGATCAAACTCGTCATCGATCATTTGTTTAAGCGGTGCCAGTTCGCGGTAATCGCGTACAAAGCCGCGCGCATCAAGCTCCGCACCGCGAAGCTCCACCTCGACAATGTAGTTATGCCCGTGCAGGCGCGAACACGGATGATCGGCATCAAGCCCGGCTAGCTGATGGCTGGCGGAAAAGGCGAATTGTTTGGTGATGGTGAACATCATAATGGCTTTCGATACGGCGCGCCCGTGCCCGCGATGCAGCGGAGAGCTTGCGGCCGGTTGGTTTTGTCTGGCTAAGTCGGTTGTGTGGGGGGGGGGGGG
>NZ_AUNC01000022.1:0-49415 GCF_000714555.1 Thalassospira permensis NBRC 106175
GGCCGCCATTTCAGCGGCAACGTCCAGGTCGACAAGGACAGATCGGGCGTTTTCGCTATTTTCAGTGATTGTCCGAAGGTTTTGTGCGGCAAATTCGAGGCGGTTCTGGTTGACGCCAATTGACGCACGCGCGGTCTGCAAAGAGTTGATAGCTGTGTCGACCAGACCGATACCTGTGTCGGCGTTTGCTTTGGTAGTAAGGTCAAGAGCTGCAATGTTAAGGCCAGCAGCACCGGAAACCACGTTTACAAGCGTAAAGGTCAGGTCGTCTTCCGCCGCGACTGCGCCTGTACCAACTTTGAAGCCCAGCGATGCCACAGAACCGTTAAGGACCTTCACGCCATTGAATTCAGTATCTTGTGCGATACGTTCGATTTCGGCGACAAGCTGTGTTGCTTCACCATTGATGAAACCGCGTTCGGCCGCGCCCAAGTTTTCAGATGCGGCCTGCACTGCAAGTTGTTTCATGCGTACAAGAATCGCGTCGATCGTTGTTACAGCACCATCCATGACTTGTAGGAGTGCGCCCGCCTGAGTGGCGTTGGTAGTTGCAACTTTCAAAGCTGCAACTTCTGCATTCAGTCGCGAGCCGATGGCCATGGATGCTGCGTCGTCGCGGGCGTTCATGACGCGTTTTCCCGAGGACAGCTTTGCTAGGGAATTTGTTGCCGAGTTATCTGAGTCGACCAAGTTGCGGTGCGCAACATTGGCTGCGTAGTTCGAGATTACGTTAAGAGCCATGAGTGCCCCCTAAACTGGATCAATACATATCCCATTATCGGGTCTGTTTGAACGGTCGGTGACCATTCGCGATGCCTGAGCTATCAGGCGGTTCGGGTGAGCACGCAGATTCTTTCTGGATCCGGCCTGCTCGTGAATTCTTACTTTCGAGGTCTTTGTACAAAAGTTTCCATCATCTATGCAGGACGTGTGCCAGTTTTTGAATTTCTGACTAATTGTTTGTTTTTATTAATTTATTTTGGAGTCTGGCAGGGCGCCGGGAGACGGGGACTCTGTTCGAAAGGAGCGGCTTATGATCTGGCTAGGAATATTAGTATCCCATTTGCGCGATGCGCTATTGGACCCGGCAAAAAATGCCTCTGCAATTTCAAGTGGGGGATGATTGTGATGGGCTGAAAAAAAAAACGCCGCCAATGTGGCAGCGTTTCACAACTTTTTTGCTTCAACTTCTCGTCCCGAAATCTCATCGGGATCGCGAGGGGGATCGTTAAAGGGCAAAATCAACAGGATACTTGTTGTGCGGAAAGACATGCTGCCACGCGGTTTGTTTGGCCGTATCTATGATGATGGGCGCTTGCAGGTTGACACTTAAAGACAGTTTTCCATCTTCGTGTTTGTCAATTTTGACAACAAATACAGCCGCCACGTCTTCTGGCGGTACCCCGTGCTGGGTTGCCGCGTCCTGAATTTCCTGAAAATCGACAATTTCGTTGCCCGTCATATAAGGATAGACGATGAATGAAACGTTTTCGTTGTCGTAGCTCTGCCAAAGTTTGTATGGCAACTGGGCATTTCCGGGAATATCAATCAAACCAAAATGACTGCTGTCCGAAAATCCCAGCATTTTCGCGTTCATGCTGATAGCCTTGCTTCGGTCAAGCGTCAGCTGTCCAAATCGCGTATTCAATTCGACGCTGTTGGCCTGCTCATCGAGCGGCTGGCTTGCGGCCATAATGTTGGTCTCCAGAATCATCTGATTTCTCAATTATTTTGAATATGGCGTTTTTTACCCACTGCTTCAACGAAGATAATCCGTAAGGGAGAGTTGTGTGCTCTTATTGAGGACCATATAGCTCGCTTGCAGCGAAGTTTCGTACTGCGCAAGAATGGCAATTGTCGAAGGGATGTCAGCAGCTTCGAAGCTTGTAACCGCTTCCTCGTAAAACAGTTTCAGATCAGTGTTCTGCGATTGAACATTTTCCGTATTGTGTAAGTCGACCCCGATACTTGTTTGAACATCCGTCAGGGATTTAATTGCGTTTTTTACATGCCCCAAAGCAACGTTGAGAGACGCAGGGTTTCCTGTTTCCGCAGCGATTTTCAATCCGCGGATCAATTCCTCAAACGCGCTTTCGTCAGCGTTGATCCCATATTCAATGGTAAACTCCTCGTTCAACCGTGCAGAGAGTTTTTGCTGGTTTCCCTCGTAATACGCATAGTCCGCAGCCGGGTTCGGGGCGCTAACCATTGATAATGATGTTTGCAGGTTGCCGATATCGGCAATTGCCAGCGGCCCGCCGCCGGTTGCTTCAATCACCAGCTTTACCTCGCCGCCTTCGGGATCCTGGCGCAATGTCGCCGTTGCTCCAGCGCCGGCAGCATTGATGTCATTCACCAAAGTTTGCACGTCTTGAGCATCGGTATAGGGAATAAGGGTTCCGTTGATATCAAGTGTTCCGCCCGGAGCCGTCACGCCGAGGCTTGCCAGTGTTGCTGTACCATCACCAACAGATCGTTCGGACATTTGTGTTTCAGGCAGGACTATATTATCAAAATTAACCGCACTGCTTCCGGTGTCCGAGCCACCAAACAGGTAGCGGCCATCAAGTTTTGTATTAAGCAAGACCTCAAGCTGTTCAAGAGCTGATCTCGCTGATATATTTATCGCGGCTTCGTCTGCTTGATCAGCATTTGTTGCACTCAGAATCTGGGTTTGCATATCCGTTGCAAGTTCCAGAATATTGCTCACTGCTGTTTCCATACTCTTCAGGCGCAAAGAGGTTTGCACACCATTACGATTATATTGTTCCAGGCGATTTAGATTGTTTTCGAAGCTCAAAAGACCCTGTGCTTCGGAAGCAATACCCGCGTAATCACGCGACTTGTAGCCGCTTGATGCCTGGTTCCGTAAATCGACAATATTAGATGCTTGGCCGAGCGCCTGATTGGTCAGCAAATTGTGATTGGTGAAAGTGGCAACTCTTCCGATCATGATAGATATCCTCTTCGCTACGCGAGGCTTTAAATGACGTTCATGAGGCTGTCGAACAACTCGTCAACCGTTGTGAAAACTTTTGCCGAAGCCGAGTATGCGCGCTGCAAAATGATCAAGTCTGACATTTCTTCATCCAGGTTTACCCCAGCAATATTTTGCAGCCTGTTATTGAGGTCGGCAGTTTGAGTCGCGCTAAAATCTGCCTGACTTTTGGCTGTTGATGCTTTGGCGGAATTTGTCGAAATCAAATAGGCCGCATAGCCGGTAAAGCTGGTTTTCTGGTTTGGCAGTCCACCTGCTGCATCAAAATCGATACCATCAGAGTCAAACAGGTCTGCCATTGCGAGTGCCGCGCTATTGTCACCGGAACTCAGCCCTGTTGTGATATCGAGGTTGATGGCGGTGATCAGGTTGCCGCCTCCGGCATCTTCTAGTCCCAGAGAATCTTTGTTTGAATCATTGATCATCAAGACATAGCCGCCAACACCGCTATCAAAGCGAACTTCTGCTGTCACATTCGCAGCAGTTAGCGTTGCATTGTTGTTGATCAAATTTGCAATGTCGTCCAGCGACGCGCCAGCCGGATAAGTCAAGGTCACGGCAGTTGTTGAGCCGAACTCGCCGCGAAGGACCAAGTCTCCGCCGGTGAGACCGGTAATTGCATCCGTGCCTGTTGCTTGTCCTGTTGAGGACGCATAGCTTGAAGCGTTCATCGTTCCGCGAATAATTCGTCCCGGATCGTCGGAGATCGAGCTATTTACGGTCAAACCCAGCGCTGTTGACGGTGAGTTTTCTGAAAGTCCGAGTTTGGATACGAGACTTCCTGTGTCGGAATAAGAGATGTTGGCGCCACTATCGGAGGTGATTTTCAGTCGACCTCTGCTTCCATCTTCCATGACGGTTGCCGACAGGCCCGGAATAGCGTTAATCGTCGCCGCCAAATCGGCCATGCTGTCTGAAGTGGTGTAGGGAACATTGATCCCGTTAATCGTCAATGTTCCAACTACAGAAAGCGCTGCATCGGGGTTGCTTACAGGGGATGAATAGAGGGTTGCGCCGGTTTCGTCACTGGCAAAGAAATCATTCAGCCCAAAGTAGTGTGAGAAGCCTCTGGTTTCGATGCCATTTACGTCAATCGCGCTATCCATTTCGTTGATCGCGACTTTATTTTCACCGATGCCTTCGATTATGAGTTTTCCGCTCGGCGAGGGTTCCAGGCGCGCTTGAACTCGTCCCGCGAGACCCGGTGCACTGTTGATCTGATTGATGATTTCATTAACCGTTGGCGGTGTCAGCCCGGCAAGGTCAAGGTCAAGATAGCTGGCCCCGGCCGCGAGCGAGCCGTCGGCATTCAGGGCCGCAATACGAACAGTGTTGCTTGGGCCGGCAGCCGATATTGTATCGCCCAGGTTGACAAGACGCGTTCCGCTGAGGTTTGCGGGAGGCGGAAATGCTGTGCCTTTATTATGAATTGCATTAAGTTCGTTACGCAGGTTCTGAGCAAGTTCATTTATCTGATCCTGCATTTCCGGCAGCTCTGTATCACGCATATCAAATAGGGCGCGTAGTGTGCCGGATTTGAGTTCGTCAGTGATGTCTTCACCATTCAGCGACAATCCGTCACCACCGTAGCCTGCCGAAAAGCTCGACGTTTCATTAAAGGTCAGCTGTTCAACATTACGGTCAAGCAGCACACGATTACCGGTGCCCGTCATGACAACGATTGAACCGTCACCACGTGTAAATGAGTTGATATTCATAATTTTGGACAGCTCGGTCAGCGCGTTGTCTCGTTTATCGAGCAAGTCGGCAGTTGCCTGTCCCAGATTTTTCAGTTGTACAATAGAGCTGTTTAGCTGGCCGATTTCGGACAAAAGCTGATTGGCACGACGAACGTCTGCACCGATTTGGTCGTCAGCTTCAGCACGCAGACTTTGTAACCGGTCAGACATTGTCGCGAACGATTTCACAACTTGTTCGGCCGCCTCGACAACCTCGATTTTTGGGGCATTCTGTTCGGGAGAGGTTGCGACTTGATCCATCGCGTTAGCAAGTTCGCTTATGCGCTGGCTAATCGCGGAGTTAGACTCAGGTGAGCCAAACATTTGCTGCAGGCTCTGATAAAAATTGAGACGAACTTCCGTGCGCCCTGCGTCAGCCATTTCGGCGCGCAGGGTTTTCATCAAGCCCTCGTCGATGTTCCGCGATATGCTTGAGACAGTCGAGCCCGCGCCAGTTCCGTTAAGGGTGATAGTTTCCTGCTGGGAAATCTTTCTCGAATAGCCGATGGTATTTACGTTCGAGATATTTGATGACGTCACAGCAATGCGCGCTTGTGCGGTATTCAAACCAGAAACAGCGCTGTTCAGTGCAGAGGTCAACGACATAACAAAATACCTCGTTAAAGGGTTTTATTCAGTGAAACCGAGAGAGACTTTTTCTGTTGCGGTTTCGAATAGCTGCTGATTGGTGCGGACGCTGCGTTTCCATATTTGTCATATGGACTGAAGTCGCTTGCCGCCTGCTTTTTTATCGAGTCGACTATTGTCTTTACGATGTGATCTGTGGTGCGCCGCATTGCCAAAAGAACTATTCGGTTTTTGTCGGCAACGTCATGAAAGCGTTCTTGCAGTTCTCTTAGCTCTGCGCGGATTTCTGTAGGTAGCTTTTTCAGCTCGTCCCCATGTTTGCGAAGGGTTGTTACCAACTGCTCATACCGCATGCAAAGCGCTGTTTTATCATTGATAAAACGTTCATATTCTTGCATTGGAATGGCCCGCATCCCCTGATTTTCACGCTCCAGCAGGGAAATCAGGTCATAAGTGACGCTTTTGAGTTCGATAACCATCTGTTCGGTGGTCATGGTCATTATCCTTCCTGCACCTTGAGGATTTCGCGTGTAACGGCATTTGCAATTCCGATGCCACCTGCGCGGGTCATTTCTTTGGCATATTCATCAACAAGCAGGGACCGCATCATGGTTTCGCCATGACCGCCGCCAAAGGTTTCGTTGGTTTCGATACCTGCAAACATGTGGCTCAGCATCTGGCCTAGAAACATTGATTCAAATTCCTGGCCTGCTTTACGCGCCTGGGCCTCGGTTTTGATATGTCCGTCTGTCAACTGGCTTGCACGGTTCGAGACATTGTTCTGACTGCCGTACTGGGCAGATGCCTGCGCCTGCGCCATCAATGCATTGGTGCTGTCGATCATCATCACATCACCTCGATTTCGGCTTGAAGTGCGCCGGACGTTTTGATCGCCTGAAGGATGGTGATCATGTCGCGCGGTCCGACGCCAAGGCTGTTCAGGCCATTAACCAGTTCCTGCAGGCTGACACCGCTTTCAAGCACGCCAAGCTGGTTATCCTCGCCTTCATCCACTTCGATATTGGTTCGGTCGACGGTTTCAGTCGTGCCGGTTTGCGAGAATGGGGAAGGCTGAGAAACTTGCGGAGTTTCAGTTACGCGGATGGTCAGGTTGCCCTGCGCGATAGCCACGCGGTTGATGCGAACATTTTCGCCCATCACGATCGTGCCGGTGTTTTCATCAATGACGACACGTGCGATCTGATCAGGTTCAACGCGAAGCTGTTCGATGTCCGTCAATAAAGCCACGACATTCTGATTGTAGCGTTCCGGAATGTTGATGCGAACGGTGCCGGGGTCGCTTGGGCGCGCGGCGATTTCTCCAAGATAGGCATTGACGGCTTCGGCAATGCGGCTGGCTGTGGTGAAGTCCGGGTTGCGCAAGACAACCGACATGTTCTGCATGGAATTGAGATTGAAATCGATTTCGCGTTCAACGATACCGCCATTGGCGATACGCGCGGAAGTCGGAACACCCTTGACCACGGTTTGAGCATTGCCGCCAGCAGAGAACCCGCCGACTGCAAGGTTGCCCTGGGCAACGGCGTAAACTTCACCATCAGCACCGACCATGGGAGTAACCAGAAGGGTCCCGCCCTGAAGGCTTTCGGCAGTGCCGATTGCGCTGATGGAGACATCAAGGCGCGACCCCTGACGCGAGAAAGGCGGTAGGGTGGCGGTGACCATCACGGCTGCGATATTGTCGGAATCAATGTCATCGATCTGGCTGCGCACGTTGATGCCGAGCCGTTCAAGCATGGCCACAAGGCTTTGGCGGGTAAAGTCGGCATCACCAAGATCGTCACCCGTGCCGTTCAAACCGACAACCAGGCCGTAACCTACCAGCATGTTGTCACGTACGCCTTCAAAGTCGGCGATATCCTTGATGCGCGACTGGGCGTTTGCCGGGACAACCTGCGTCAGGGCGATCATGCCGAGCACTGCTGCCTTTAATGCATATTTGCCTAGACCTTTGATCATATTCTTTGTTCCGCTTCCGGGGATGGGTTTGCCACCCGATACAATTTGCAAACACTTCTGCGAAAACCGTGCCAGATGGCAGAAAGCCAAAGCTTTGGATCACTGATTGTGCAAGTTGCCGGAAAATCGGTGTTTTTTTTGACGAGCAGACGAACTGCACGGCAATAGTGGGGTGCCGACCCGGCATTTTTTTCCCGTTGCGTCAGGCAACGCTTTGGGGGAGACTCGGCCTAACGGGATCACTGCCAAAGGGCTATGCGGATTGAGCCGACAGGCTTTGCACAGCTGATTGACGTAGTGATGGCTGCATGTTCGATCCCGGCAAGCTTACCACATAGCAGGCGGAAGTGAAAAATGAAGGTCAGCGGATCCAAAGCGACAGGCACGAATAGCACGACACGCAAGAAAACATCCGGCGGTGGCGGTGCGGGCGGTTTTGCTGATGCAATTCGTTCACTCGATTCCGCAGGCGGAGCAAGCGGGGCAGGTGGTGTGCATAGTGCGGGAACGGTCAGTGCGCTTGATGCATTGCTGGCGTTACAGCAAAGTGGTGATGCACTTGATTCCCCGAAAAAGCACGCCGTCCTGCGGGCCGAAAGCTTGCTTGAGCAGCTTGAAGGTGTGCGGGATGCTCTGTTGAGCGGGACTTTGCCTGCCAGCCGACTGCGCCAGCTTGTCGGGCTGTTGGATCAGCAGCGCGAAAATATCTCCGATCCAGCCCTTTCTTCTGTGCTGGACGAGATTGATCTGCGGGCACAGGTCGAGCTTGCAAAGCTTGAAGTTTCGGGTCTGGCCTGAAAATTTACGGTTTGGGCGATGGTTTTGGTCGCAAAACCCAAGGTTATGAAGGCTTTCAGGCTAATTCAGATTTATTTACTCAATCAGCTTGCACCCATTGCGCGCGCCCTCTATATTGCCGCGCGTTCGATGAGTCCTGTATAGAGGGCGTACATGACTATCACGCTACCACCAGACTATCGTCCCGCTGAGGACGAAGAGTTCATGAACCCGCGCCAGCGGGAATATTTCCGGCAGAAGCTTTTGGCCTGGCGGGCTGAACTGCTGCAAGAATCTTCGGAAACATTAGCGAGCCTGCAGGATGGCGGGGGACTTCAGGAACCGGATTTGACCGATCGTGCATCGGCCGAAACAGACCGGGCCTTGGAACTCCGCACTCGTGACAGGGCGCGTAAGCTGATTTCAAAAATTGATGCTGCTTTGCGTCGAATTGAAGACGGATCATATGGTTACTGCGAAGAAACCGACGAGCCGATCAGCCTTAAAAGACTTGAAGCTCGTCCGATTGCGACCCTGAGCATCGAAGCCCAGGAACGCCATGAACGGATGGAGCGCACTCGCCGCGACGACTGATCGCGTCGGGAATAATCACGGGTCGCGCCTGCGTTGATCCGGTCAAATGGCAAAAGCCAAAGCTCTGTTGGGGAATACCGGTTAGGGATAACCAAAATCAAAGGTCCGGCTGTAATTTGCAGCCGGACCTTTTTTGTTTTGGCCTGGTTCAGGCGAAACAAAACCGGCCTGTGGCAGGCCGGTTTTGGTCAATCGTGATTGCCCACGGGAATCCAGGAAAGCGCAGGCGATCAGGATCAATCAGAACGGTAGAATGACATCCATGATTTCGCTGCCGTAACGCGGCTGCTGTACATCTGAAATCGTACCGCGACCACCATAGGAAATACGGGCTTCCGCGATTTTGTCATATTCGACTTCGTTGGACGAACTGATGTCCGCGGCACGTATGACGCCCGCGATCTGAACTTCACGGACTTCGCTGTTTACCCTGATTTCCTGACGACCATGAATGACATAATTTCCGTTCGGAAGGACCTGAATGACGATGGCTGCCACGCGCAGGTCAATCGCTTCGTTACGGTCAAGCGTGCCACTGCCTCTGTTGGACGTCGCGCTGTCCATATCGAACATCGATGACGGGTTGATCGTTTCGGGCAGTACTTTGGTGAGTTCGGACTCGAGGCCAAAAAGGTTTGGCACCGCCAGATCCTCGCTATTGGTGCGGGAACGTGCGGTGGTGTTGGCCAGTGCCGCACTGTCCTGCATATCGACAACAACCGTCAGAATGTCACCAACCTGATTGGCGCGCTGGTCCTTGAAGAACGAACGTGCACCGGAACGCCATAGCGAGTTCGGATTGCTTTCTGCGATCTGCGGTGCAGGCATTGGCAAGCTTACTGGTCGATAGGTTTCTGACTGCGTGGGATTGTCGATTGCCGAGAGCCTCGGTGCCTCGCCGACTTCGGAAAGGCGTTTCATCGCGTTGCAGCCTGAAAGCAGTGCCGTGGCACCGATCAGGCCGGTTACAATTGCCAAACGGCGCATTGAAATCTGCATGTGATTAACAGGCATTTATTCCTCCTGGAATTCCTGCCTGTATCTACGCAATCCTCATGCCAGATTGCGGTTCCTGAGCGGGCAAAGCTTGCCGGGTCGGCAAGCCTTTGTCTTTCATCGTGAATTGCGGGAAATCGCCGTGCTATTGCGACATTGCGGGCAAAGCGCGAACTTCGTTCTCGGCAACAACTTCCACTTGGATGGTTTTGTTGCTGGTCATGTTCATGACGCGAATGATCGCGCCTTTTGCCCCGTCTTCAAGCGCTTTGCCGCGCGCGGTTAGCGACATGTTGGCGGTGAACAATCGGATCGTAACCAGTGCGCCGCGCCGAACAAGGATCGGATTGGAAAAGTCGCGGAACATCAGGGGTTCGTCTGATTTGATCGGGCGCAAAGCTTCTTTGCCGATAACATCGTTGATGTCGCGAATGGCGCCCGCTGGAAGACGTTCCGAGCGGACATTTCGGTATTCAACTTGATCCGGGCGCACGATCTCGCCACGCCGGACGGGTTCGATCACGACGGGAACCTGTGCCAGGGGGAAATATCTGCCGCTCATGCGGTA
This sequence comes from Thalassospira permensis NBRC 106175, assembly GCF_000714555.1. NCBI lineage: Bacteria > Pseudomonadati > Pseudomonadota > Alphaproteobacteria > Rhodospirillales > Thalassospiraceae > Thalassospira > Thalassospira permensis. Next base: position 10,241 of record NZ_AUNC01000022.1, read on the forward strand.
AGTGCGGCGCTGGGCTGTTTGCGTGCCGGTGGTGACACTGGCAATGAACCGGTTTGTCCGTTGGTTGACGTCAAGACCTGTGATCTCGACTTCGGCCGGTACATCGACAGGCAGATGGATTTGAAATGTCTCGCCGGAAAGGTCGACAGTAAAGGGCGGCTTTATTCCATGGTCGACAAGCGCATCTTTGATCGCTTCGGAAATTTCGTCGATGGAAATTGTCTGGCTTGCGCGGGTGATGACGATCTGGTCCGCCGTCGTTCGGGGGCGCCATGCAATTTTGTTTCGCTGCGCGATGCCATAAAGCCAGCGGTAATCAAGAACGGTTTGCCGCCCGGGCTGCGGGGAATGGGAAACCGGAATATCAGCCTGTTCAACGTCTATGCCGCTGAAAATGTCTCCCAATGTCACATATTGCCCTTCGACAACCGCATCAGGGCGCAACAGGATATTGGTATCCAGTTCTTGGGAGCTGGACGACGATTGCGCGTGAGACGGTACCGGGTTGCTCAGCAGCACCGGAAGCAAAAGGGCAAGGACAAGGAATATTTTCTGCATTTTCATCCGCCAACCATAGCACGGAACTGTATAAATCGCGTAAACGCAGTTAACGCGGGAAACCACTTTTTCCAAGGCTGCCCGCGCATTCATTTTCCAAGAAATTTTATCAGTTCGGAACCGTATCGAATTAACGCAGGTTGCTGACGGAGCTCATCATTTCATCCGTGGTCGAGATTGATTTGGAATTCATCTCGTATGCGCGCTGCGCCTTTATCAGGTTGGTGATTTCCTGAACGACGTTGACGTTTGAGGATTCCAGATAGCCCTGCTGAACGGTACCAAAACCAACAGAACCAGGAACACCGGTGGTGGCATCACCTGACGCCTCAGTTTCGAGGAACAGGTTATCGCCAAGCGCATCAAGCCCGGCTGGGTTGATGAAGGTTGCAAGCTGGATTTGTCCCAGATTCTGAAGTGCAACCTGGCCATCGATTTCGGCGAGCACTTCTCCTGAGGTGTTGATGGTGATGGACGTCGCGTTGTTTGGCACGGTGATACCCGGCTGAACGGCAAAACCATCTTTGGTTACGATCTGTCCATTGGCATCGAGTTTCATAGTGCCGTCACGGGTGTAAGCTGTTTCACCACTGGGCAAATCGATCTGCAGGTAACCGCGTCCCTGTATGGCAACATCAAGCTCGTTTTCGGTCAGAGATAGGGTGCCCTGACCCATATAACGCCCTATGGCTGCAGTTTTTACACCGAGGCCGACCTGAACGCCGACAGGAACAATTGTCCCAGTATCGGATGACGGGGACCCGGCGCGACGCAGATCCTGATATAGCAGGTCCTGGAATTCGGCGCGCTGGCGTTTATAGCCGGTGGTGGTCATGTTGGCGATGTTGTGCGAGGTCACATCCACGTTGGTGGATTGTGCCTGCATGCCAAGGGCTCCAATATCAAGTGATCGCATCTTCTGTCTCCTCGGTCTGCGCCATGGGCGCATATGAATTCTTTAGGGCGGGCGCCCGTTTGATCAGGCGCGAACATCGCCCAGTTTGCTAATCATGTTACGTTGACGCTCGTTCTCGCTTTCCAGCGACCGAGTCACAGACTGATAGGTACGCAACACATCAATCATCTGTGTCATTGAACTGATCGGGTTGACGTTGGATTTTTCAAGGGCACCCTGAACAACGCCGGGATTCTCAACCGGCTGGGCTCCATCGGGATCGTTCGGGTTTTCTTTGATGATGCTGTATAGGGAGCTACCTGTTTTATTCATATCCTGAACGTTATCAAACGTTACAACCTGCAACCGGCCTATCTGACCGATATCGGTTGAAATGCTACCATCGCCTTTGATTTTGACTTGTCCGTCTGCTTCATTGAAAAAAATAGGCTGGCCAGCATCGCTCAAGACCGGTAGCCCTTGATTGGTGACAAGCTGTCCGCCTGGATCAACAGTGAAGTTACCGTTCCGTGTATATTGCACACCGGTTGGGGTCTGCACTGCAAAGAACATATCCGGCTGGCTCAGTGCCACATCAAGCGGTTGTTCAGTGATTTCAATGTTGCCTACGCGTGTGTCGCGAAACTGCGCGATATCCTGAACAAGTGATATTTCACGCTCGCCGCGGAAAGGCGCGTCCTTGTTCTTCGCAACCCAATCGGTGAACATCATCTTTTCTTCCTTGTACCCGGTCGTGTTCATGTTCGCCAGGTTCTGGGAGATATTGTTCATCATGCTGCGGAGCGTCTTTTGACGCGACAAAGCGATGTAGGTAACGTTTTCCATAATTTTGCTTTCCCAAATCGGGTCGGTGTTCTGAACAGCTTGGAAGCGAAAGTTATGCCAGTTGTCTTAAGTTAATGAAATTGAACGATAAAATTTTGATCGGCATTTGTTGCCGCGCATCTTCTGAGCCTGCTTTGGCAGATCCTGCCGTGCATTATTGCCGGGTCACCTATGCCGCGGGTGATAATCGGTGGTTCCTGAACTAATGTGCTTTACAGAGTCGCTTGCATGGAAAGAGGCGGGAAACGGAATTTTAACGTCGAGGTATTATGTCTCATCATTCCGGCATAGTGTTTGCTGGATAGACAGGGTAACGGTTTTGAACGCAGGGTAACGCAGACCGATGGGTGATGATGTCGACGAAATAGAAATGGATGGTGGCGGGGGACGCAGCAAGAAATTGTTGGTCGTGGTTATCCTGCTGGTACTCCTGCTATTGGGTGGTGCTGCTGCGGCCTATTTCACGGGGCTTCTTCAGCCTGTGATTGACATGGTGACCGGCGGCGGAGGGGATCACACCGAAGAAGTGATTTCCGAAAGCGCCATCGAAGAGGCGCCGGGGGTTCCGCAAAATGTCGGGTTTGTCGATTTGCCGGAAATTCTGGTGAACCTGAACGCCGGAGGCGGTAAGCAAAGCTATCTTAAAATACGCGTCAGTCTGGAAGTTGCAGACCAGAGCATGTTGCCCCAGATCGAGCAAATGATGCCGCGTATTGTTGATAACTTTCAGGTTTACCTGCGTGAACTGCGACCGGAAGACTTGGCTGGCTCCGAGGGGATGTTCCGCCTTCGTGAAGAATTGCTGATCCGTGTCAGTGCTGCAGCAAAGCCTGCAAAAATCAACGACGTTCTGTTCAAGGAAATGCTGGTACAATAAGGTGCTGGCGGCAATGCCAGAGACACCATACAAGAAAGTATATGGGCAAGAAAGTAACGGGCCAGAAGGGCCAGGGACAAATCGCCGATGGCAGATGAAGATGATGATGACGCACTTGCCGCTGAATGGGAAGCCATGGCAGGCGGTGACGAGGATGGAGACGACGGTGGCGAGGATATGGCCGCCGAATGGGAATCCATGCTTGGCGATGAAGATGGCGGTGGTGAAGATGAGGATGTTGGCCCCGGATCTGCGCGTGTTCTGAACCAGGATGAAATTGACAGTCTACTTGGTTTTGATGATGGATCGGGCGCGGGTGACCAATCCGGCATTCAGGCGATCATCAACTCGTCGATGGTGGCATATGAACGTCTGCCGATGCTCGAAGTTGTTTTCGACCGGCTGGTGCGCATGATGTCCACCTCGTTGCGTAACTTCACATCCGACAACGTTGAAGTATCGCTTGATAACATCCTATCGCTGCGTTTCGGGGATTATCTGAACTCGATCCCCTTGCCCGCCATGCTGGGTGTTTTCAAGGCGGAGGAATGGGACAACTATGGGCTTCTGACGGTTGATTCTGCGCTGATTTATTCCATCGTGGATGTGTTGCTGGGCGGGCGTCGCGGTACGGCGGCAATGCGTATTGAAGGTCGTCCCTACACCACGATTGAACGCAATCTTGTCGAACGCATGATCCATGTGGTTCTCGGGGATTTGTCGGCGGCATTTGATCCATTAAGCCCGGTGACCTTCCGGTTCGAGCGCCTTGAAACCAACCCGCGTTTTGCGACCATTGCCCGTCATGCCAATGCTGCCATCGTTGCAAAGCTGCGCATTGACATGGAAGATCGCGGTGGTCGTCTGGAACTGCTGATCCCATATGCAACACTGGAGCCGGTTCGTGAACTGCTGCTTCAGATGTTCATGGGGGAAAAATTCGGTCGAGACTCGATCTGGGAAAACCACCTGGCGAACGAGTTGTGGCAAACCCATGTGAATCTTCTTGCGGTACTCGACGAGCAGATCATGTCGCTTGGCGATGTGATTAATCTGGAAGTTGGCAACCGTTTGGTTCTTAATACCAGTCCGACCTCGCCTGTCGAGGTTCGGTGCGGCGATGTGCCCCTGTTCAAGGGGATGATGGGGCGCAAGGGGGACAGGATCGCGATTCAGGTTCGTGACCGGGCGCGGCATAACGAGGACGACAGTTGATGGACTATGCCATCTATCTTGATCTGGTAATGATTGTGTTGCTAATTGCGACGATCATCTACGCCATGATCCTGAGCCGTCGTTTGGCGGCGTTTCGTCGCAATCGCGAAGAAATGCAGAACTTTCTGACGGCTTTCAATGCGGCAAACGAACGAGCCGAAGTTTCAATCCGCGCGCTGAAGGAAATGGCCGAGCAATCCGGCGAAAAATTGCGTGAAGATATCGAAAAGGCCAGTGGGCTGCACGAAGATCTGTCCTTTATGGTAGATCGGGGTGAAAGCATTGCCAACCGACTGGAAAAGGCGGCAAGTGATGTCAATGCCACCCGCCGCGGTGTCGGCGGGGCAAAGTTTGCCGAGGCCGGAAATGTTACCGGTAACGAGCGAAACAACGTTGTTGATGACAGGCAGGGTGTTGAAACCCGAGCAGAGGAACTGGCTGCCCGGTTGATGCGTGATGTTGAACGCGGCGCAATGCCTGGCGCATCGACGTCTTCTTCGACCGAACCGTCTGGTGGCGGATATGGTTCGGGCATGCGATCTGGTGGATCGCCCGTACACGAACCTGCTTCTGATCCTTATGAACAAGATGAAGATGCCGGGCGCTCCGAAGCCGAACGTGAACTTCTCGCCGCTTTGCGGTCTGTCCGTTAGAGGCGTTGCGGATAGGATCAATCAGATAAAATCGCCATGATTGCTAAAAAACAGTTAGGGCGTCTTTTTTCGACAAATTTGGTACCTACCTGTTAGTATATGATTTGAAATTCAATATGGGCGTGCAAGCGTCCCATTTGCCGGGTGAATGAATGTCTGCTGTGCGTATCCTGCCGTTGGTGGTCGTGGTTGGTTTTGTCGTTTTAACGGTCAAGATCGTCGGACTGTTTTCGGATGAGCCCAAAGGCGACGAAGCGGCTGATGCATCGGGTATCAGTGTGGTTCAGGTTGCGCGTGCCCAGGCTCCTGATCCGGCGGCGGCTCCGGATCAACCTGCGGAAACAGGTGCGCCCGGGCTTGATGACCCGATGGGGATGATGGAAGGTGACGGCACTGGCGGTATTGATGGTGCGGGTGATGCGCCGCCGATGCTGGGCGGTGATCCAACCCTTTTCACACAGGAAGAAATCGATCTTTTGCAGAACCTTTCGGTGCGGCGCTCGGAACTTGATCGAAAAGAACAGCGCCTTGATGAGCGCGAGAGCCTGCTTGCTGCTGCTGAAGCCCGGATTGACGCCAAGATCGAGGAAATGAAATCGCTTAAAACTGCGATCGAGGATTTGGTGGCAACCAAGGAAGAGCAGGAAAGTGATCGGATCAAGAAGCTGATCAGTGTCTATGAGAAAATGAAACCGAAGGATGCCGCGCGCATCTGGAACGATCTTGATATGGAAATCCTGTTGCAGGTTGCACTTGGTATGCGCGAGGCAAATACTGCTGCTGTTTTGGCGGAGATGTCGCCAGACCGCGCACGTGCTCTGACAACAGAGTTGGCTTATAAACAGGATATAAACATGTTGCCGCTTCAATAATCTCAAATGGTGCTGATCCGGGGCGCTGACCGTTATCTGGAAGGGCATCAACCAGACGATTATTACAGTGTGTTCAACATGATGGGTGTTATTAGGGAATTGTGAAAAGCCTTGATTAACCATTGTTAAATAGGTACATCACGATTATAGGGGCCTTACCCTTATGCACAGGGAATACAGGGGTAAGGGTGAGAGATTTGATAGCATGATGGAGTGGTGAATGGCCGTCGATCCGAATATGCCGATCCTGATTGTGGATGACTACAAAACCATGTTGCGTATCATCCGCAATCTCCTGCGGCAGTTGAACTTTACGAACATCGAAGAAGCGACGGATGGCAGCATGGCTTTGCGCAAACTGCGCGAAAAGTCGTTCAGCCTTGTGATTTCTGACTGGAATATGGAGCCGATGACCGGTCTTCAGCTTCTGAAAGAAGTTCGCGCTGATACAAAGCTGAAGGATCTGCCCTTCATCATGATCACCGCAGAGGCGAAAACCGAAAACGTTGTCATGGCAAAAAAAGCCGGCGTTTCGAATTATATCGTCAAGCCGTTCAACGCAGAGACGTTGAAGGGCAAACTCACCACCGTGATCGGTGAGTTTTGATTAGGGGCGCGGGGCTTTAGTCCCGCGATACCGTAGATGTCCAAAACGTCCAAAGACGAATTGCGGCAGCTGTTGCTGGACCTTAAAGCGCGTCTTGATGGCGATGAGCTTAAGGTCGAGCAACTGTCTGACCTGATGGATCAGCTTTCCCGCTTTGTTTCGGAAGGTGACAAGCCATCAGACGACCAGAAACGCCTGTTTGGTGAACTGGATGAACTTTCGGGCATCATTCGCAAGATGAAATCCGAAATAGCATCTTTGCGGCCGGACGATATCAAGGCGGAATATATTCCCAACGCAACGGACGAGCTCGACGCGATTGTCGATGCAACCGCCGGTGCGACGCATGAAATCCTTGATGCGATGGATACGCTTGAGGAATTTGCTGCAAGTCTTCCCCCTGAGCAGGCTGAAATCGTAACCAGCGCGACCATGCGCGTTTATGAAGCCTGCAACTTCCAGGATATCACCGGTCAACGTACGACCAAGGTGATCAAGGCCCTGAAATCAATCGAAGAAAGGGTCGAGGGTTTGGTCAAGGCATTTGGTGATGAAATTGCCAAATATGCTGCGTCCAATCCGCGGAAGAAAAAGGAACCTGAAGGTGAAGAAGCCTTGCTGAACGGGCCGCAGCTCGACGGCAAGGGGGTTTCGCAGGCTGACATCGACGCGATGTTTAGCTAAATGGGACGGTTATGGCGGAAATAGAGGACGACGGACCAAGACCACCAAGCCCGCCCGCAAACGGTGCCGTAGCACTGTTCCTCGCCCTCTATCTCCTGCTTCTGGCATTCTTCATCCTTCTGAATACGATTTCGACATTCGAAGAAGTCAAAACCCGCGAAGTACAGGAAAGTCTGTCTTCCGCGTTTGCGGCCATTCTGCCGCCAACCACCAGTCTGCAAACGGTAACCTCGATCGAGGGACCGGTGGTTTCGGCCGAAGATACCCAGGACAAGCTGGGATCATTATTTCAGACAGCGATCAAGGTCGTGCGCGTCCAGGTGATACAGCCGGGCACGCTGATGGAAGTCATCATGCATGTCGACCAGTTGTTTGAACCCAACTCGATTCTAATCAGGGACCGTCAAGGCGAATTCATGGATCAGCTCGCGGAAGTGCTGGCCGATGACAGTGGTTATGCGTCCTACGAGATGGAAATGGTCATGGGCAGCGAGGTCGGTTCAAAAGGCACTGTCGAGATTGCAAACAACCTTCAGATCGGTCGGGCGGGGGCATTCGCCCGCGACCTTATTGATCGCGGGGCCCCAGATAAAAATCTTTATGTTGGCATCGATCCGGGGGCTGATCCTTTTATCGTTACTTTCCGTTTCTTCTGGAATTTCGGTCCCAAAGAGCCGCCAGCACCGGTCACGACACCAGCCAACGCAGGCGGCACCAGCAATGGCGCGATACCGGCACCTGCGTCAAATGGTTCGGGTAACGCTGGCGGTGGAAAAATGCTTATTCCATTGCCCGGCGCAGGCCAGCCAGGGATAAACGCACCGATTCCCTTGGCTCCGCAATCCGGGGGGAACGGCTGATGGATGAACCAAAGCGCGATGATGGCCCCAAAGGGCCGCCGCCATGGATGCTCAGCCTTGCGGATCTTATTTCGCTTCTGCTGACTTTCTTCGTGATGCTGTTTGCAATGTCAAAGGTCAAGATTGACCGTTGGGACGAGGTTGTTGATTCTTTGTCCCAGTCAATAAAACCGTCACCGGTTGAAGAAAGCGATGAGCCCGTTGCGCAGCTTAATATCCCGCGTGTTTATCGCAAGCCCGCGATGAATCTTGATTACCTGAGCGCTGTGATCGATGACGCCATTGATGACAACGATGTACTGGGTGATGCCACGCTGAGCCGTGAAGCAGATAAGCTTGTGATTTCGTTACCCGGGGACATCCTGTTTTTCAGTGGCAGTTCCGAGATGACGGATCAGGCCCGCAAGGCGCTGTTTGTACTTGGCGGAGTACTTGGGAATATCGGGAACCGGATTGGTGTGCAGGGGCATACTGACCCGCGCCCGCTCAGCGGTCGCGGACTTTATGCTTCGAACTGGGAGCTCTCCCTTGCCCGTGCTGCTGCCGTTGCCAACGAACTTAAAAGATCCGGCTATACAGATTACATAAATATTTACGGATTTGCGGCATCAAGATACGACCAGCTTCCGGTTATGGCAGACGAGCAGACACGTTTCACAATGGCTCGTCGGGTCGACATTGTTATTGAACCCCATAGCGGAAGCGGGATCGGAGGTTCGTAAGAATGCTTTTGGTCGTAGCGCGTTTCCTGCTGGCTGCCGTGATTGTGGTAGCCAGTCTGGCAGTATTGCCAGTTACCGGAATGCGCCCCGCACTCGCTCAGGCGGCAGATCCCGTGATCATCCGCTCGGGCGCACATAGTGGCTATGGACGTATCGTTCTGCAATGGAACAAGCCCGTCAATTACACCGCTGAAATCATCGGTGACCAACTTGTTGTGCGTTTTGACCAGCCGCTGGTTGCTTCCATGCGCGGTGTTCTTGGCCCCGTATCCGATTATGTCAGCGATGGTTTTTTTGATCCGGACGGACGTACGGTCGCCTTCGTCCTACGAGACGATTTCGAAGCCCGTGTTTTCAATGTCGGCACCAATGTCGTCCTTGATATTCTGGATAAACCGGCTCTCGCACCTGCTCCTGTGCAATCCGCGTCACCCGCGCCAACGCCGCCGCGTCCTGCACCAAACCCACAAGGGGAAGTTGCGTCCGAACCATTCCCAACACCTCAAACCCGGCCGGATACTGCGTCTGTACCTGCAGTTGTTACACCTGCCGCCACCGCGCCGGAGCTTGAAATTCGGGTTGGGCGGCACCCGACATTCTACCGTCTGGTTTTTGATTGGCCCACCCGCACGGATTATGTGTTGAATGGCGATCAGGGTAATCAGATATTGGCCTTCACCAGCCCTGCCCGCATCGATGCTACTGGTGTAACGCGTCGGTTGCCGGAAGGTGTCACGTTGCGCCAAAGTGCAACAGATCCTTTATCTGTTGAGATCGCGACAAATCCGCCGCGCGCGTTGCGTCATTTCCGTTCAGGCAACAAGGTTGTTGTTGATCTGATGGGAGTCCAGGGCGACCCTGCCGATTCCAGTGCATCGAGAGCCGCTGCGCCGCCGACCACGGCAGCCAGACGCACGCCATCCCCAAGCCCCGCACCTACTGCGCCTGCCGCACCAGAAGTGCCGTCGCAAACAACTGTGGAAACGCCCGGTGTTGCTGAGGCTGCGGGGGGGAGCCCGTCGTCCCCCGTGAATGATCCGATTGCACGTGGTTTGGCGGAAAAACCCGATATTCCGATTTCGCCAGATGCTGTTGCGCCAGCACGCGAAAGTATTGGCAATCTTGCGGTGACAGTCGCCCAGGATGCAACCAAACTGACACTGGGCTTCCCGTTCAACCGTCCGGGGGGGGCTGCAATATGGTCGCGTGCCGGCTTCCTTTGGATGGTTTTTGATGTTCGCGCGAACCTTGATCTGGATGCCGTGCGTCAGAATGCCGCCCAGATCATCGGAGTGATCGAGCAGATCGACAGTCCTTATGCGACGGTATTGCGCATGACCATCCCTGACGGTGTGGGGCTTTACAGCACACCATCAGAAAATGGTGACTGGGATGTAACCTTGCAGCAGGGCTCCATGCAGCCGATCGAACGGCTGGGACCTTCTATTGAGCTCGATAATCAAACTCGCGCCCGCCTTGTTGTGCCGTTGATCAATATCAGCCCTACAATTCCGATTGAAGACCCGGAAGTCGGTGATTCGCTTCGCGTCGTGCCAACACGGGAAATGGGGTATGGCATCGAGACAGCGTTGCGGTATCCGGATTTTGAAGTTCTTCCGTCGGTGCAGGGCGTTGTCGTCGCACCGGTTAACGAAAGTGTACAGGTCACGAACCGGGATGATGGAAAGGCGGTTGTGGTGACGGCTGCCGACGGTTTGAATATCTCGCCCGAGGGGGCACGCCTTCTGGCATCGGCGACAGGGGTGCGCGCACGTGCGGGGGATGGCCGCGAAGGTTTGATTTTCGAACTGGATGATTGGCGTAGCGGTGGGCTTGATAACTATAGCAAGGCAATTCATCAGTTGCGTCGCGATCTGGCCGAAAGCGGTGATGAGCATCGGAACAAGGCACGTCTTGAACTGGCGCAATATTACCTGGCAAACGGGCTTGGCCCCGAAGCAGACGCGGTTGCCTCGACAATGGAAGATGACGACCCGCTGATTGCCCAGAAATTGCAGTTCCGTGCACTTAAGGCAGCAATCAAGTTTCTTGATCGCGAATATGACGAGGCGGCCCGCCTTCTGGAGGATGAGCGCCTGCGTGCCATTCCCGAAATGCAGTTGTGGCGTGCAGTGACATTTGCTGCGCGTGGTCGTCCGAATGACGGGGCGCGTGATCTGCTTGAAAGCGTTCATATCCTTGATAACTATCCGCCAGAATTATTGTCGCGGCTGGGGCCACTTGCCGCGGAGCAGGCCCTGATCGTTGGTAATCCGGACGCGGGTATGGACCTGATCGAGAAGATGCTTGTGACCAAGGGGATCAACCCGAGCAAGATCAAGGATGTCGAGTATCTGAAGGGCATTTTCGAAGAAGAGGCAGGCGAATTTGAACAGGCTATCGCAACCTGGGATGAGGTTGCCGAGGGCAGTAATCGCAAAGCGCGGGCGCACGCAATATTTGACCGCACCGAGCTTTTGATGCGGCTTGAACGGCTGACACTTGATGATGCGATCGAGCAGCTTGAAAAACTGCGTTTTGCATGGCGTGGCGATGGGTTTGAGATGGCATTGCTGCGCAGACTTGGCGAATTGCAGATCAAGAACAAGCAATATCGTGAAGGCCTTAATACCCTGCGTCAGGCGGCGATCTTCTTCCCCAACAGCCCGTCGGCGACCGAAGTCACCGATCTGATGCATAACACGTTCGAATCAATTTACCTTGGCGACGAGATCAACAACATCTCGGCTATCAAGGCTGTCGCGCTGTATGACGAGTTCCGCGAACTGACCCCGGCCGGAGAAAAGGGCGATGAGCTTATTCGTCGTTTGGCTGACCGCATGGTTGACGTTGAATTGTTCGATCGTGCCGAAGCTCTTCTGGAACATCAGGTCGATTTCCGCCTGACAGGCACCGAAAAGGCACGCGTCGGTGCACGTCTGGCGTTGGTATATCTGCTTGATAACAAGCCCGAAGAATCCATTCGCGTACTTGATAACAGCGATGTTCCCGGGGTATCCAGTGAATTGGAAACTCAGCGCCGTCACCTGCGCGCGCGCGCGCTCCTCGATACCGACCGCGGGGCCGAAGCCATGGCATCGCTTGAAGGTGACCTGTCCAAGGATGCCGAGCTTTTGCGTGTCGAATATTACCGGGATACCCGCGACTATCTCTCTGCGGCTGAAACCTTCCAGCGCCTTGTGGGCGAGGATCAGGGCAATGTCATTGAGAATTTTGGTGACGAACGGGCCCGCTATGTCCTGAACTGGGCCGTCAATCTGGCGATGGGCGGGCAGGAACGCACGCTTAATATGTTGAAGCGGCGCTATGGAATTGTTATGGCGCAAAGTCCGTATGCCGAAGCCTTCAGCCTGATCACCTCCAGTCCGTCTCAGGGCTTGATCGACTATCGCACGTTGGCAAACAAGGTTGATGAAGTCGAGAGTTTCCAAGGATTTCTGGGCAATTATCGTGATCAGTTGGAAAAGTCACAGCTTAGTGCTATAAACTAATAGTGATATTAGTGTTTTGATTGGCTTTCTGTATCTGTAAGGTTCGGAAGTCGGGTCTTGTCCTATTTGGTGGAAGCAGTGCTGTGATGGATCGTGCACTTAAAATGGTCTATTACGATGACGCGAAGGTTGAGCGTGATATTTTCGCGCAGCTTTCGCTTGCGCTGAGGCATTTTCGCGGCGTTGGTATGCCGCGCGACGAGGGTGCCACCCGCAAAATTCTTGATCAGATTCACCGTCAAAGCCGTGCCTTTGCTGCCATTTGCTATGGCTTCATGCGTTCCAAGGGAATCGGTGTGGCCGAGGATCAGGGCGAAGGCGAACAGTGGTACCGCGAAGCGGCATACTGGTTCCGCGAAGAGGCACTGGGTGGTGAAGGTATTTCGGCCAACAATCTTGGTTATCTTTATGCCAAGGGGCTTGGGGTTCCTGAAAACCCGGAAACAGCTGCCGAATGGTTTGAACAGGCTTCGGAAAACGGTTCGATCGCTGCCCTTTATAACCTTGGGGTCTGCTACCTCAATGGATGGGGGGTTGATCAGAGTGACGAGATGGCGGTTGAATATCTCCACCGCGCGAGCGAGCAGAATGATCCCTCCGCGGCAAGTGTTCTGGCTTATCTCTATCTTGAAGGACGCGGGGTAAGACGCGATCCGTCGAAATCGTTTGAATATAACCTGCGCGCGGCACGTGCCGGCAGCGTCGAGGCGGCATCAGCACTTGGTTATGCGCTTGGCGTCGGGCTGGGTGCGGAACGCAATATTGCCGAAAGCATCAGCTGGTTTGAAATGGCCGCGAACGAGGGCGATACCTATGCTCAGGCCAATCTCGCCATGTATTTCTGTCATTCGTCGGATCTGAAGCTGTTTAATCGTGGCTGGACCATGTTGATGAACGCGTGTGATCAGGGCGATATTTCTGCCAAATACCAGATGACACAGATATTGATCTTTGGCGTTGCCCATCGTGAGCCGGATTATGCTGCGGCACTTGATCTTGCCATGGACCTTGCTGAACTTAGCCACCCGGGCGGTTATCACCTGATCGGTGTGATGTATGAACATGGTCTTGGTGTGCCGGTTGATATGGCCCGTTCGGCAAGCTGGTATGAACGTGCCGCACGTAAGGGCTCGGCTAACGGGCAGGCGGCTTTGGGGCGGCTTTATGCGATTGGCAGTGGTGTCGATCAGGACAACATCATGGCTTATTACTGGCTGCGGATGTCAGCACCCTCGGCAGGAAGCCAGGCTTACCGTGAAATGGAAGCGGTGCGTGCGCGCATGAATGAACGTGAACGCCAGCAGGCGGACCGCTACGTTGCGGATAACCCTGCACCGCGCCGTGGCAGCTTTGGTCTGAAGCCACTTGAAAAGAACGTTTTCAAGACGGGTAAGCGCTCTGCCTGACGCAGGTCCAAGTCATAATCAAAAAGCCTCCTGCTTCTGCAAGGTGGCTTTTATTTTGGTGTTCTCGTAAATGCTGGCTACCCGCCAAAACTTTCGACCAGTGACCCCGATATCAGATACCATCCATCGACCATCACAAAGAATATCAGCTTGAAGGGTAATGAGATGATGACCGGCGGCAGCATCATCATACCCATCGACATCAGGATACTGGCAACCACCATGTCGATGATCAGGAACGGGATAAACAGCAGGAAGCCGATTTCAAACGCACGGCGGAGTTCACTGATCATGAAAGCCGGGATCAGAGCCCGCAGCGGAATGGTTTCTGGTCCGGTGACTTCGACATTTGCAAGATTGACGAACAGTTCAAGGTCGCGGTCGCGGACCTGCGTCATCATGAAGTCATGAACCGGTCGCACCGATCTTTCCATGCCTTCAAATTCGTCGATATCGCCGTTGATCATCGGTTGCAGGCCTTCGTCCCAGACCCGCTCCATCGTTGGCATCATGATGAATAACGTCAGAAACAGCGCCAGACTCACCATGACCTGATTGGGCGGCGATTGCTGAATGCCAAGGGCAGTACGCAGCAGGCTGAGAACCACAACAATCCGGGTAAAGGATGTCACCATCATCAGGATAGCGGGTGCAAGGCTAAGCACCGTGAGCAGACCGATAAGCTGGATCATCCGGCCAGACGACGTTACGCCCGGACCATCCCCAAGGTCGAAATTGAATGTCTGCGCGTGAACGGTATCACCACCAAATCCGATGGCAATCAATGGCACCAGCGACCAGATCGCGATCAGAACCAGCCAGCGCGGCACGTAACCGTTACGCGCTTGATGCTTCTGTTTGGTTCGATCCTGTCGGGAATGCGAAATGAGCGCGATGGTCATGCGGGTTGTTTCCCGTTGGTCTTTGTCGGCGGGGTATCGATTGGTGATGCATCCGGCAGGCCGTCGTCACTGTGAATGCGGATATCGTCGCTGAGAACTTCGGAAAAATGGGTGCCGATATTGCGTTCGATCACGCAATCGCCGGACGGCCCCAGCAGTACCAGATGTTCCGTGTCGTCGCGTTTAAAAAGAACCAGACGTCTTTTTGTATCAACAGGAACGACTTCCACGATGGAAAGTCGGCGTTCCTTGCTGCGGCGGTTGATGTTGCGCGCACCGGGGATAAAACGCCGTGCCACCAGCGCCAAAACCCCGATCATGCCCAGCACAAAAACCAGAGCAGCCACAAATCGGAAATAAGCGCTAAATTCCATCAGGTTACCTTCCCCGCGACGAACCTGTTGCATAGCCCGATTCAGTCAACCGGAACCTGTTCTGTTTACCGTGCACGGCCCCGGCAGGCAAGTCACCATGCAGTTCCGCGATCAGATAGCAAACCACGGAACGGCGGAACTTGTGTTGCTTAGCGGGTGGTGCGGGCAGCATTGGCATAGGCGTTGGTTGCCTGTGCATTGTTGCTAAGACCGCGCAACTGGCGTTGCAGTTCGGAATATTCCTTGTGCATTGTGGTTTCCAGACGCGCGAGATCGTCGGTTAGTGCCGCCAGAAGTGGGGCGACTTCGCGACGCTGTTCGCTGTTCATGGCACGGGCCTGAACGCAAAGATCGGAAATCTTGGTTTCGAGTGTATTGAGTTCGACCACTTTGCCGTCATCAACAAATCGTTGGCTGGCAGTGATCAGAGACAATACCCGTTTGAGATCTTTCTTGAACTGGTCGGGTTTGAATTGTTCAGGGCTCATTTGGATTTTCCCGGTTGAGATCTGCAAAACTGGTTGCCGACACCTGATCGATATTCGATGTTGTCGACCGCTTCTTGGCCGGATCACCGTAAATCCGGTTGATACGGTATATGTAGTTCAGAATTTCGGCGACAGCGGCAAACGCTTCGAGCGGAATTTCGCTGTCGACGTCGACGGCCATCAGAATTTCGGCAAGATCGCTGTCTTTTCGGACTTTGATCCCGTTGGCAAAAGCCAGTTGCAAGATTTGTTCCGCAACACTGCCTTCGCCCTTTGCGCTTAATATCGGGGCGTTATCCCGGCCATGCGCATAGTGTAACGCCACAGCTTTCTGATCGCCGGAACCGGGCGCGGCAAGATTTTCCGTACCAATTTCGCGCGGATCGGTGATGTCGACCTTGGGTCGGTTACCGGTCATTCTTGCCCATCCCGCCAAAATCCAGCGTCTTGATTGACTCTTATTACCTTAGCAAGCTTCGACCATAGCTTGAAGATGGTCAACAAAACGTTGCGCCGATGATCAGCAGGGTAAATGTCGAGGGGCCGTAATGCAAAGGACGCATTGGGGGCTTGTATGCAGAGGGTCAATATCCCGGCTACCTGCCAGGAGGATGACGATAGTGCCTGTCGTATGTCGGTGGTCTTGCTTCCCCGGCTCTTGCCGGTAGATCGCGCGACCGGAAAATCAGTCTTTACCGTCGTCTTTGTCAGCGTCAGGACTGTTTTTCATATTGTCGGCAACCGCATTGGCCACCTGGCCCAACTGATGCACAAGATCCGCACTTGCCGAAGCCGAGCGATTTTCTTCCTGAATGCGATCATAAAGTTCGCGACGCAGGACCTGCACATCCTCGGGAAAGGTGAAGCCCAGCTTCACGGTTTTGCCGCGAACCTCAACGACGGTAACTTCGATGTTGTCGTCAATAACAACGGAGTCGCCAACTTTTCGCGTGAGATAGAGCATGAAATGTCCCGGTTTCGATAGATGGCGAAAGAAGTTCACCAGACGCGACACAATATGCCCGCTTTGTTCGCCGCGGTCCAGTGCCACCAATCATAGCTAAGCCTGACATTGTAATTTAACGATTTTCCGACATTTGGCACGGTATATGCAAAGTAGGTTCCAGCATTGGGCCGGGCGGCAAAAAAAACGCCTTTCTCATAATCTCGGTCTCGATCCGGGCCATGCGTTAACTTCGGCTTTACCGGACCGCCCAATACTGGGGGCGCGATAATAGGAGCAGGCAATGGATATCGGCAAACTCAGCATGTTCGCCAATCTGAAAGAAAAGATGGATTGGCTGACACAGCGTCAGGAAGTCATCGCGCAGAATATTGCCAACTCCGATACGCCGAATTATCGCCCTGACGACCTTAAAAAATTCGACCCGAAAACCGTTGGTCGCGACCGTCAATTCATTCTGGCGATGCAGGCAACCACACCGGGTCACAGCCAGGGGCTGCACAAACCGCAGAACTTCAAGGACGAGGAAGTGCGTAAGAACTATGAAGTGGCACCTGGCAAAAACGCCGTGATCCTTGAAGAACAGATGGTCAAGATGAACGAAAATCAGGTCGATTATCAGACCATGACCAAACTTTATGCCAAGCACAAAACAATGATGATTTCGGCCTTGGGGCGTTAATTGGCAGCGTTGAAGGAATAAGCGATCATGGAACTTTACAAAGCTTTTAAAATTTCCGCTGCCGGCATGCGCGCACAGGGTACCCGCCTTCGTATCGCTGCTGAAAACGTTGCCAACGCCGACAGTCTGCCGACTGCACAGGGGCAGGACCCGTACCGCCGCAAGCTGCTGACTTTCAAGAATGTCATGGATCGCGAAGTTGGCGTCGAACTGGTCAAGGTCAATAAAGTCATGACGGACAAGTCCGATTTTGGTATGAAATACGAACCAAGCCATCCGGCCGCCAACGATCAGGGCTATGTGCAGACCCCGAATGTTGAAACACTGGTCGAAATGATGGATTTGCGCGAAGCACAGAGAAGCTATGAAGCCAACCTCAATGTGATACAGTCTTCGCGTAGCATGTTGCTCAAGACCCTTGATATTCTGCAGTAGTTTAAAAATATCTGGTCTGCAAACGCCGCTTTAAGGATACGAACCGATGGTTGCCAGTTTTAACGATGCCATTTCTGCCTACCGGAACGCTGCAAGCGGCAAAACCGCAAGTGTCGCCGAACGTGTTGGCGGTAACGGTCAGACGGTCAATCCGGGGGAAAGTTTTGCCGACATGGTCAAAGGGGCGGCAATTGATGCCCGCGCAACCATGATGAACAGCGAACAGATGACCCAGAAAGCAATCGTTGGCGATGCAGAACTGCATGAAGTGGTCACCGCTGTGTCGGCGGCCGAAGTCACGCTGCGTACCGTGGTCAGTGTCCGTGACAAGGCAGTCGAAGCTTATCAAAGCGTATTGAGCATGCCGATCTGACGGTGATTGAATTGTCGGATGGATGCCTGGGACAAGCCGCACGATTTTCGTGCGGTTTTTTGTTTTCGGGGCGATCAAATTGAAATTGCAGGAAATCATGGCCCATCACCGGCCTTATCCTGTATGAATGGTGTAACGTGACGGAAGACGAGGCAGGAAGACCCTATGGATCAAGCGGAAATCATGGACGTGGCCTATGATGCCGTATGGACGTTGATCAAGGTGACGACTCCGTTGATGCTCATCGCGTTGGGGGTCGGTCTGATCATTGCTCTTTTTCAGGCTTTAACCCAGATTCAAGAGATGACACTGACTTTCGTTCCTAAGATTCTGGTTATTTTTATCGCTTTACTGGTGCTTCTGCCTTTCATGATGACCGAGCTGACGGAGTTTATGGGGCGAATGGTCGACCATTTTATTGGTTTGCCTAATTAGGAAGGCACTGTTTTCCTTGCAGAAGTTGTTTCGTCGTATGGCGATGTGGTGACGAAAGCTGTCGCATGAATCTCGACGATTTTTTGAGCTTGAATGTCTATGTGGTCCTGATGAGTTTCGCCAGGATTGGCTCGGCTTTCGCCCTTATGCCTGGAATCGGCTCCAGAATGGTTCCCGCGCGTGCCCGGCTTTTATTCGCTTTTTGGGTGTCAGTCCTGATCTCGCCTTTGTCTTCACCGCTGATTCCAGCGCAGCCTGCGGATGCGTTGACGACATTCGTCTATCTAGTTCACGAAATCACGATCGGGCTGTTTTTTGCCCTGTTTGCACAGGTTATGATGGCAAGCTTGCAGATAGCGGGCTCAATTATTGCCTATACATCATCTCTTGCGAGTGCTTTTACCAACGATCCGATTTCGGGGGCTCAAAGTGCGGTTACCGGCAATTTTGTTACTCAAATTGGCTTGGTTTTGCTGTTCGCAACCGGAATGGATCATTTGATGATCCAGGCAATCTTTGAGAGTTACTCTCTTTTCCCACCCGGCGGAGTGTTGCCTGCTGGTGATATGAGTGAATTTTTTGCGCGTGCAATTAACGAAAGTTTTTTGATCGCGATTAAGCTCTCTTCGCCGTTTCTTTTGGTTTCTATCGTGTTTCAGATCGCACTCGGACTGCTCAATAAATTAATGCCGCAATTGCCCGTGTTTTTCGTCGCCATGCCAGCACAAATTTTATTAGGGTTTTTGTTGTTTGCTCTGGCTTTGCCTACCATGATGATGGTGTTTCTTAATTATTATGAAAACGGATTGGAAAGTTTTGTAAATCCGTAATTCTTTGCCTCTGTTCAACAACAGGGTGGCTAAAGTCAAGGACCTGAGATGGCCGAAGACGACGACGACAGTCAAAAAACAGAAGACCCCACAAGTAAAAAGCTTGAAGACGCCCGAAAGAAAGGCCAAGTCCCCGTATCGAAGGAAGTGGGGAGCTTCATGCTTTTATTTGGTGGCGGTCTCGTCATGCTGATGGTCGCTCCTGGTATGGCAGAAACAATTCGCGATATGGCGGTTGCCTATATTGCTCACCCTCATCTGATGGATGTTAGCAATGCTGGAATACCCGCTTTATTCAGGCAAATTTTGACTGGCATGTTTTACATACTGGCGTTGCCGTTTCTGCTACTGGTTTGTTTCGCTGCTGCAGGGCATCTCTTGCAAAATGGTCTGGTTATTGCCGTAGACCGCATTGCACCAAAGCCTGAGAAACTCAATCCGTTAAAAGGCCTGAAAAACCTCTTCTCGATGAAGAGCATGGTCGAGTTCGCAAAAAATATACTCAAAATCGCCTTGGTCGGGGCGGTATTGGGATTGGTTATCTTTCCCGAGCTAATGGATATCGAACTCTACCCGCAAATCCCGATCGAATTACTTTTGCAACGGCTTTACGACATGATCGTCATTCTGATGATCGCGGCCATTTCATTGACAGCGGTGATTGCCGGGCTGGATTTTGCCTATCAGCGGTACGAATTCAATAAACAGATGAAGATGTCCAAGCAGGAGATCAAGGACGAATATAAACAGACTGAGGGCAGCCCGGAAATCAAGGCCAAGGTCCGCCAGATCAGGATGCAGCGCGCCCAGCAACGCATGATGCAGAACGTTCCGACCGCCGACGTCGTGATCACCAACCCGACCCACTATGCCGTGGCGCTTAAATACGACATCAATGCGATGGAAGCTCCGATGTGTGTGGCCAAAGGTCAGGACAATATCGCGCTTAAAATCCGTGAAGTAGCCGAAGAAAACAACGTGACCATTATGGAAAACCCGCCAGTTGCGCGTGCCCTGTTTGCAACAGTGGAAGTCGATCAGGAAATCCCGCCGGAACATTACAAGGCGGTGGCCGAAATCATCTCGTTCGTTTTCCGCCAGCGTGGCAAGAAGCTGGGCTGACTGCGCGACCTCCTGCCAATCGCAAATTCGGCCTTTCGACATTATTGCGCCAAAATTCAGCCGTTAATCCCGGTGACAAGCAGCCTGCCTCGTTATCTGTTTGTTTCTGTTTCCGGGAAGTCGACAAAACATGCCTGCCTTTAAAAGTGCCGTTCTGGCAACTGCTGCCATTCTATTTTTTATGGTTCCGTTTGGGATATCAATGGCTGCATCGGCCAATGATCGACTGTTGGATGCCATTCACACGGTTGAAACCCGACTTGATGCGCGGGTTGGTGTCAGTATTCTGAATGTTGAAAACGGACGGGAATGGCAATATCGCGCCGATGAACGTTTTCCGTTAACCAGTACCTTCAAGCTGCTTGCCTGTGCGGCGGTGCTGCATAAGGTAGACCGTGAAAGCGAAACGCTGGATCGCCGGATTACTTACCGCTCAGATGATCTGGTCACTTATTCCCCGATTACCGAAAAGCATGTTGATAGCGGGATGACGATTGGGGAGCTGTGCGAAGCCGCATTGCATCTGAGCGATAATACAGCGGCGAACCTTGTTCTGGATGTGCTGGGTGGGCCAGATGTGCTGACGGCTTATTTGCGTGATATCGGTGACGATGTGACGCGCCTTGATCGGATCGAACCCGATTTGAATGCTGCAACACCTGGCGATGCGCGCGATACGACCACACCGAACGCCATGCGTGCCACGCTTACCTATTTGTTGCTTGGTGATGCACTGTCTCTGGAATCCAGACAGATTTTGGAAGATTGGTTGACGGGAAATCAGGTTGGTGGTCCGTTGCTAAGGGCCGGTTTACCCGATGATTGGAAAATTGCGGACCGTACTGGTGCGGGGGGCTTCGGATCGCGTGCGATTGTTGCTGTGATCTGGCCGCCGGAACGAAAACCAGTGATTGTTGCGATCTATATCACGCATACTTCCGCCTCAATGGAGGAGCGGAACGCTGCGATTGCCGATCTGGGGCAGGAAATTGCCGCTGCGATCATGCGCTAGGGCGCGATCCCACGCAGGGTGCATGATGCGTTCCAGCTAATGTAAAACTTGCCGGTAGCCAGTCAGGCCAATAGCAGCTAAAAGTATAGAGCAATATTGTAAGTTATTGGCGTTAAAGGCGGTCGCGTGCTGTTTCGGGGAATTATCCTTGCTGTAAGTGTCGCATTTGTCGCTTTTGTTTATGTCCTGTTACAGGTCATGGCAAAGGCTGGTCTTGATGCGCGTATCATGTGGATCATTGGGTCCATGGTCACTGGGGTGGCGATCGTCGCGGTGGCCGCCCTTTCCCTGTCTGCGCGCTGGCGATCATCAGCTGATCATGATCTCGCCCCGCTGTTAAGTGGCCTGTCGCATTCCGATATTGGTGTTGCCCTGATTGATGCCTATGGTCGCACGCTTTATGCCAACCCCGCGTTCCCCCGCAAGCTTGGTATTGAACCGGGCGAAGACATGCTTGCCGCCCTTGAGGCACGGTTAAGTTATCTGGACGTCGGCAGTTCCGAGCTGGCCGATTTGCGGACACGTGCAATGCGGGGGGAAGCGGGCGAGATTTATGTCGATTTTTCGCAAGCCAAAAAGCGTGAACAGCTTGCGCTTGCTGCACCTTCCGACACCGCGGCAGATGATGCCGAACGAAACAGTGACACCGCGGTCGACGATGCTTCGGCAGAAAACATTGTTGAAGAAGCCTATGATGCGGGTACGGTCTGCCTTCGGATTTCGGTAACAGCAGCAAATGCGCGCGCCGGTCAGATGCTCTGGACCGTTGACGGTATCGATCCATCTGCGATGCCCGAAGCAGGACGTTCGCTTGTCGTTGCCGAACAGTCTGCTGCCTTTGGCGCGTTTGTGACGGGTTCCGACGATGAGATGACGGTCGGCGGGGTGGCTTCGCGGATGGCAGATGGTGCCGGAAGCGAGCAGGCTGATCAGATGATTGAGCGCCTGCCTGTGGGGGTTTGCGGTCTTGATGAAGAAGGTCGTATTCTTTACCTGAACCGGCGTCTGGCAAACTGGTTGGGCGGTGAACCGCAAGATTTTGCCAGTGGTACGCTGGAACTGGCGGACCTTATCGTCGGCGATGGCATGAATGGCGAAGTCAAGCTTAAGGTCAAAGGTGGCGAGCCGATCAAATGCTTTGTCACTCATTCGATCAATGCGCCCGGCACCGGTCCGATTCGAAGCCAGGCCGTCGTATTCCCCGATCCGATGCCAGCCCATGAATGGGAACATGCCCTTGCCGAAACCGAGCGTCGGGTGCGCTGGTTCTTTGATGACAGTCCGCTTTCGATTGTTCTGGCTGATATGTCGGGCACGGTTACCGACGCCAACCGTGCCTTTATCGAAACGGCGGGTCAACGTCATGAACGGGTGATTGGTCGTTCCATTCTTGAACTGATCCTGCCGGAAGACCGCGACGAGGTCGCGCGCTATCTGTCCAAGGCCGTCATGGGCATGGGCAAAGGCGGCCAGATCGAGGCTCGCTTGCAAGGCTCGCGCGGCGTTGCCGCGCAGATTTACCTGCAACGTGTGGCCGGACGGTCGGGTGAAGCCGGTGCGCTTCTGCTGAACTTCCTTGATACGACCGAACAAAAGAACCTTGAGGAACAATTTGCCCAGTCGCAGAAAATGCAGGCGGTCGGGCAGCTTGCGGGTGGGGTTGCGCATGATTTCAATAACCTGCTGACTGCGATGATCGGCTTCTGCGATCTGCTGTTGTCGCGCCACGGGCCGGGTGACCCAAGCTTCGCCGACATCATGCAGATCAAACAGAACGCCAATCGTGCCGCCAATCTTGTCCGGCAGCTTCTGGCGTTTTCGCGCCGTCAGACATTGCAGCCCAAAATCATCAATATCACCGATGCGCTGGCGGAAATGTCGAACCTGCTGCGCCGCTTGATTGGTGAGAAGATCGATCTGAAGGTCAGCCATGGTCGCGATATCGGTTTGGTGAAGGTTGATCCGGGGCAGCTTGATCAGGTGATCATCAATCTGGTTGTCAATGCGCGCGATGCCATGGCAGCCAATGGCGGGACCCTGACGGTTCAGACCGGCACCGAGATTGTTGACGAAGCCCGCAACACAGGCACCGAACTGATCCCGCCGGGGGATTATATTCGGATCGAGGTTTCCGATACCGGTATCGGCATTCCCAAGGATAACCTGACGCGTATTTTCGAACCCTTCTTTTCGACCAAGCAGCGGGGCGAGGGCACAGGCCTTGGTCTGTCGACCGTTTACGGGATCGTCAAACAGACCGGTGGTTTCGTGGCCGTCCAGTCCGAGCCCGGTGTCGGCACGACCTTTACGATCTATCTTCCGCATTACGAGGCGACCGAAGAAGAACTGGCCGAAACCCGTGCGGTGGCCGAAGAAGCCCCCTCACGCGATCTGACCGGTACCGGCGCGATCCTTCTGGTTGAAGACGAGGACGCGGTGCGGACATTCGGTGCGCGTGCGCTTCGCGGCAAAGGCTATGACGTGCTTGAAGCCAATAATGGCGATAACGCGCTTGAAGTTCTGGCGAAAACCGATAAGACCATCGATCTGGTTATTTCCGATGTGGTGATGCCAGGTATTGATGGCCCGACCCTGATCCGTATGTTGCGCGAAAAACGCCCGGATTTACGCGTGATCTTTATTTCGGGCTATGCCGAAGATACCTATCGCGACGAACTTGACGAAGAAAACGGCGTGCATTTCCTGCCCAAGCCCTTCTCGCTGAAGGAGCTTGCGACCAAGGTCAAGGAAGTGCTTTAAGAAGCCAGACTCGTTCTCATAAGCTGGCTGCGGATTCTGCCCCCAATGTTGATTGTCAAAATTGTTTGCTGTTCGGATCATGTGTCCCGTCACGGACCGGGGACGATGAATTAATGTGTCCTCGCAATATCGGCCTTTGCACGTTTTGCCATGAATTCGGCAAGCATGCGACTTTCCGTATGTCTGGCCTGACAGTTTTGGTTCTGGTTTCGATCCTGAGCCTTTCAACATTAACCCGCGCCAGTGAAAAGTGCCTGTTTATTGCCATGCCCGAAGTCCGGATGACCGGGGAC
Organism: Thalassospira permensis NBRC 106175; assembly: GCF_000714555.1. Lineage (NCBI taxonomy): Bacteria > Pseudomonadati > Pseudomonadota > Alphaproteobacteria > Rhodospirillales > Thalassospiraceae > Thalassospira > Thalassospira permensis. The sequence goes on from NZ_AUNC01000022.1 coordinate 34,618, forward strand.
GGCATCGAGCCATATCGTTCTGCCATGCAACAGGGAGGGCTATGCGTCAAACCTGTGCGCATGCCCCTTGCAAGGGTTGCTCAGGCATTGTCCCATGGCGAAATCGACGGTGTTTTTGCCGAGCTTGAGGGATTTCAGCAAAATGTTGACCGGCCGATCCTAAGGGGAAATATACGTGTTGGTTTGGTGGACGGAATGCTGGTTGTACCGTCGGGAAAGATATCGGGAATTGACGATTTAAAGGATGAAACCGTTGGTGTTTGGCTGGGGGCGAAGTGGTCTAACGCACTTTTGGCTGATTATCCCAATGTCGTGCATGTTCCGCGCGGTCCCGAAATGATGCAGAAGATGCTGCAATACGGGCGATTGGATGCAATTCTGCTTGATAACTATTCGTTGTCGGTCACCGGCGGTGTCCCCGACGGATTTCAGGCTGTTCCTGTCATGAGCCTTTCAGTTTACAGCTGGCTTGCTGCGGACCATGCCGATTTGCTCCCAGCTTTTGATAGGGGCACGGAACTGTTTTTACAGACGATCATCGAGTGGCGCCAAAAGGGACAATAACCTGCGGACGGTATCCGTTGGCCTATCCCGAAAGATAAAATATCGACATGCCATAAAGGCACAGGATTGAAACGCTTTCCCAGCCGATATTGGCAATTCCCCTGCGTTCGCGGTTAAGCATGCCCAACAGAAGGATGCCGGTCATCAGAATGACAAGGGCGATGGTGAACAGGTGCTGCTGGTTGAAGGCTGCGTAAATCGATCCGTCGCGATAAGCAAAGTCTGATGCCGCCAGAAACAGAACATCAAACGCATTGCCGCCGATAATATCCCCGACTGCCAGATTGACAGCCCCCATACGGACAGCCGCAATTGCCGAAACAAGTTCGGGAAGTGATGTAGCTATCGCAGTCAGGAAAGTACCCACGGCGGTTTCGCTGATGCCGGTTTTCTCGACGATTGCCAGTCCGCTTTCACCAATAGTGTAACCCGCGATTGCTGTTATCGCGGCAAAGCTCAGAAACTCCGTCCAAAGGCGAAGTGTGCTTTCGGGATGGTAGTCTGCATCGTCTTCCTTGGCGTCCTCGTCGGTCAGGTCGGTCCTGCGAGGTCGCCACATCGGTTGATGGCGGATTTCGGCAAGCAATGACAGGCCAAAGCCATACAGAATGAACAACAGGATCGATACCGGGTGGATGTGAAGCACCATCCAGTCCGGTCCGCCATAGGCCAGAAGCGGCAGGGCAAGCATACTGACCAGAAGGGTCGCCTGCGCCAGTCCCGTGGCGCTGGCGGCGGCATGTTCCAGATTGCCCTTGCGATACAGAAAATCAGCGATTGCCAGAAAGGTCGTCTGGGCCGCAATGCCACCCAGCGCATTGCCGATGGCAAGATCGGTGTGTCCTTGCCACGCCGTCGTTACCGAAAGCACACTTCCGGGCAGGCTGGTCGACATGCCGACAAAAACAGCACCGGCTATGATTTGTCCCATGCCGGTCCGTTCGGCGAGTTTGAGGGCAACCGTTGCCAACCGAGTTCCGGCGAAGCCGATCACCACTGCACAGATTGAAAACAGTCCGATAATGGACCAAAGCGGAAGGGTTGCAATTGCAGGCAGCATCAAAACGTCTTTTGTTCGGATCTGGCCGCATTTGCATCGGGGCGGCTTTACCTGAACTTTAAGACGCGTCGGGTGCTGTCATGTTCCATGATTGTGTAAAGTTAAAACACTTCGTCTTCCGGGCGTGCCAGCGGTTTGTTTTCTGAGTGTTCTATCGCTTCTTCGCGGGCGCGATGCGTGATGTCAATCGGCTCGCCCTGACGGTTATCGGGGCGAACGCGTCCAAAGAAATCGGAAAGTTCCTTGGCAACGGTTTCCGGTGACGTGACCTGACGCAGTGTAAAGCTGTGCCCCAGCCGGTCGGTAACATGCAGATCGCCATAATCAAAGATATTGCCGATTACACTTTTGTTGATCTGGGTGCTTTTGATCGACTCAAATCCTCGGTCATCCTGATCCTTGCGCAACACACCGCTTCGCGTGACGATGCGGTTGTTGGTGATAACGCGTTCAAAGAAAAACAGATCGCGAATAGCGGTCAGGGGTAAAAGGATGCTGTCGCGTGCCGCGCGCGTTGAGACGCCAAGGGCCCGTTTCAACAGCTTCCAGATAATCGAAATCAGCGCGATGATCACCCCAAACAGGGCAATCGAAAAAACGAATTCATATTCTTCCCAGACCCGGTCAAGTGCAGCAAAGGCTTCAGGACCGGTCAGAAGGGCGCGTGCCTGCGGCATCAGGAAATCGTAAATTGCTCGCCAGTGATAGGATGCGTAAATCAGAACAGCAATCCAGATGATCTTGATGATACCGGGGACAAGGATCGAAACCGGTGAAATCGGCAGATCCATGATGACCACCTCGCCATCATGCAGATGACGGCGAATGCCCTTAAACGGTTTGCTTTCCGCGGTGGTCTCATTTTTCCGGCTCATGCAGTCTTTCCTGTTTTATGCCAATCGGTCCAACATAGGCCGCGATCCGCAATTGGCAAGATACAGAAGGATTTACCCCCTCAAAAGGCACCATCTGTTGCAAAATATTCGGCCAAAAACGTATCGCGCGCACCAAAGCCGGGCGATTTTGCCGGGCGCGTGCTGTCATGGGTCAATCTGGCAAAGGCGATGGTCTGGCTGCCGCGTGTTGCCCAGCCAACGAACCAGCCCCAGGGTTGCCCGTTTATCGGGCTGCCATCGGCATTTTGCGACAGGCCTGCGCCGGTTTTGCCAAATACATGCCAGCCATTTGCCTGAACACCGATGTCAAACAGTCCCATTGCAATTTCCCGGGCCTGTTTGCTGACGGGCAGTTCGCCCCGGATCATTTTTGAAATGAATTCAACCTGTTCGGCAGGCGAGATTTGCAAGGAAGAGCTTAGCCATGATCGCGTCAGGCCGTTCTGTTTTCCGGCATCCCCGGATACATCGGCATTTCCGTAATCAAAGGATGTGACATAGTTGCGAAACCTTGCCTCTCCCAGTCTGATATTGATCTGTTGCGAATACCAGACGACGGATTGTTCGATCCAGTATTGCGGATCCGTATCCCCGCGCCATGCGGCGCGCCAGTCGGGATAGCCTTCCTTGAACGACCATACGGGATGATGGGCATCCTTAAGGATGCCACTATCAAATCCCATCAGACTGATGGCGATCTTGAAGGTCGAGGCCGCCGTCGCGCGGGCTGCGCATTGGCCTTCTTCGACGATGGTCCTGCCGGTTTTTGCATCCGATATCAGGGTGCAGACCGTTGTGGTTTCCGCCTTGGCAATCATCGGGGTGAATAGCACAGCAAGAAGCAAAATCAGGCCGGTATGTTTCAAAACGTGATCCTTGATCAACGGTGAAAACCCGAAGCGTAGGGGGGGAATGTTGAAAGTACATTTAATCCGGTAAGGGTCTTTGATCGGGCTTTGTTTGCCATTGGAAATTCAGATTGCCAAACCCCGATAAAGCGGGTTTATGTTCCCAAACCGGTTGCGCCACAATCCGGTTCCAAAGCTTATATGACAACGTCCAAGCAAGAGCCCCGCATGATCCCGTTTTTCGGTGAAGCAGCCGCCTTTACTGCCGCGATGGCCTGGGCGACGTCGAGCATGATTTTCTCCAATATTGGCGGAAAGGTCGGCGCACAGACGGTCAATCGCGGGCGTCTGGCGTGTTCAATTACCTGTCTGACGGTGCTGCATTGGATACTGGAAGGCCAGCCCTGGCCGAATGCGGTTACGTGGGAACAGCTTGGCTGGTTGTCACTGTCGTCGGTTCTTGGCCTTGTGATTGGCGATGCCATGCTGTTTCAGGCCTTTGTGACCCTGGGGGCGCGGTTATCGATGCTGATGATGTCGACTGTGCCGATTATGGGGGCTGTGTTGGGCTGGGTTCTGTTTGACGAAGTCCTCAGCCTTCAGGAAATGTCGGGTATTGCGCTTGGCATTGGCGGCATTCTTTTGGTCATCATGATGAAAAAGGGGCGTCCTGTCGGGTTGGAAGGACGCAATTATCTGGTTGGTATCCTGTTTGGACTTGGCGGTGCCATTGGTCAGGTCGCGAATCTGGTGACGGCGAAATATGCACTGATCAGCGGTTATTCTGCGCTGTCGGCCACATGGATCAGAACCTTTGTCGCGGTTGTGATTATGGGGGGAATTGCGATTGCCATGGGGCGTGCTCGGCGCACGATTGTGGCGTGCAGCGCACCTGATGTCGGGCGGTGGCTGTTTCTGGGGGCTTTTATCGGCCCGGCGCTTGGCGTGTGGCTTTCGATGGTGGCGGTTCAGAATGCCAATGTCGGTATCGCATCAACGCTGATGGCGTTGCCACCGGTTTTGCTGATTGTCTATGAAGGTGTGGTTCTGCGCCGCCCCGTTGGCCTGCAGGCTATCGTCGGGACCTGCATGGCCTTTGGGGGTGTTGCGCTTTTATTCCTGCATTAAGTGCGATTTTCTCTGCCTTTTGATCCTGGTGATCCAGCCCGGCAGAAAGGCAAGATTGGTTATCAGGCTGAAACCGAACAGGATTGCAGCCCAGACCGGCAGGTCAAGCAAGGCGCTGTTTCCCTGCAATCCGGGGGTTGGGGCCGAGGATTGTGTTCCCGATGGCGGTATTTTTTCCGATGAATGGATCAGGACAACCTGATGACCCATGCCGTCTGATACCATTATTTTCCAATGCGCATCGGTATCATCTTCAGGGCGTAATGCCGGAACCGCGACGGCAAGGCGTCCGTCACGATCAGTTCTTCCTTTTTGCCAGGTTTTCCCGTCCGGTGACGTCACCATGGCTTCGGCAAATATCATTGGTGTGCCATCTGTATAGCCGAACTGATAGATGGTGGCGGTCCGGTTCTGGTCAATCTGCCATCCCGCCCCGTGGGCAATCGCCGGGAACGATCCTGCACAAAGCAGGATCGCGCAGGCAATTGCCGGGATCATCAAACGTCCAAACGATTGCAGCATGTGGCGGCCTATTGGCTGGCATCGAAAGTCAGGGTTGCCCGCAGGTTATGTACCCGGACAGATGCATCTGAGTCCGGGACATCGGCCGCAACCCGAACTATCCAAAGACCCGGTTTCGTAATCCGGATTTTGGCAATCCCGCTGACACGATCATCGCTGAAAGTTTCGGTATAATAGGCATAAGACGATGGCGTGTCGGTAAATCCGGCATAGGTTGCCAGGACACTGGTCGAATAAGGTTGCCCGTCCAGCAGGATTTGAGCCGCAACGTCTTGGCCGATTGCCGTCACGCGCGGATCGGAAAGCGGCACGATTTCAAGTTTGTGCCCCAGAGGGGAAGAAATGAAATCCGCGTTTTGGGAGCCTCCAGTCAGGTTTTTGGAAAATTTTTCAAATCGGGATGACGCAACCGCATCGGGATGTGCGTCCGGCCCGCCTTCTTTCCAGCCATCGGGCGTTTGTGACCAGATTACCGGCAGGCGATGTCCGACAAGCCATGCGGGTTCTTCTTTGGAAAGGGTGAATGTGCCAGTCAGATTGGGGGCATCCGCATTTTCAGTGACATCAAGTTCGGTGGTGGCCGAGGGGGTGATCAATTGTGCACGGACATGCTTTGGCGCTTCGGCTTCTTCCGGAGTGCCGAAAACATGGGTCGAATCGAGGATGAAGGCAGCAGTGTCCTTGCCATTCGCGGGGGTGGTTTTGCTGCTGGCGACAAATTCATGGGCCGCTGCGCCAAAGCCGATCAGGCACCCCAGTGCGGCAATTGCAAGCGGGGTTGTGAACTTTGATTGAAACATCTGCTATCCTTTGGGAGATTAGGGAAGTTGAAAGGCGGTATGAACTTTTCAAAAATGTTCATACTAGTCAAGCTGATGATTCTGAAAGGGAATTCGTATGACCCGCGTGACCGTATCAATCGAAGACGATTTGATGGAGGCGTTCGATGCTTTCCTTGAGCATCGCGGCTACACCAACCGGTCAGAAGGTTTTCGTGACCTGATCCGGGAAAAGCTCCAGAATACCAAGCTCGACGAAGACACCGGCGGCGTTGGCATAGCGGTTCTGAATTATGTCTATGATCATGAAGAACGTATGCTGGCATCACGGCTGATGAGTGCGCAGCACGAACATCATGACCTGACCGTTTCGACCGTGCATTTCCATATTGATCACGATACGTGCCTTGAAAGCGTGACCTTGCGCGGCAAGCTTTCCGATATTCGCAAATTCGCCGATCAGGTTCTGGCACAACCTGGCGTGCGCCATGGGCAGCTTTATTCGGTTCCGGGTGAATTGCATGTCGAAACCCATCATCACGGCGATGACGATCATGGACATGCACATCGGCACGAACATCTGAAAATCACGACCTGAACCGGGCTTCTCCGAATTGTTTTAAAAATCCCGGCACAAGCCCGGCGACAATTTTATTTATCCGGGTTTGAATTCTTATCCACCAGAATGAGAACAAACTTGCAACATCCATTTTTTTGTGCGAGTGTTCACATTATGTTCTCAATGCGTTTGCCGGAAAATGGTTGGCGTGATGTCAGTTATCCGGCGGGGCACCTAGCGGTGGCGTTCCGCATTTAGGACCGGGGAACCGCCTGCGTTGCATCCTACCCGGCCCTGTGGAATAAGAGAGTTCGAAAAATGATTCAGACCGCGCTGCATTTGGTGGATAAAGATACGATGGATAAGCAGAAGGCACTCGAAGCCGCCCTTGGGCAGATCGAACGCGCATTTGGCAAGGGCTCGATCATGAAGCTCGGCCAGCGCGATAGTGCGGTGGATATTTCAGCCATTTCGACCGGGTCGCTTGGGCTTGATATCGGGCTCGGGATTGGCGGCCTGCCGCGTGGCCGTATCGTCGAAATTTACGGGCCGGAAAGCTCGGGTAAAACCACACTGGCTTTGCACACCATTGCGGAGGCCCAGAAACTTGGCGGGACCTGTGCCTTTGTCGATGCCGAACATGCGCTTGATCCGGGTTATGCCCGCAAGCTCGGGGTGAATACCGACGAACTCCTGATTTCGCAGCCTGATGCGGGTGAACAGGCGCTTGAAATCGCCGATACGCTGGTGCGTTCCGGTGCGATTGATGTGCTGGTCGTCGATTCGGTTGCCGCCCTTGTGCCACGTGCCGAACTTGAAGGCGAAATGGGTGACACCCACGTCGGCCTGCAGGCCCGCCTGATGAGCCAGGCATTGCGTAAACTGACCAGCTCGGTCTCGCGTTCGAACTGCATGGTCATCTTCATCAACCAGATCCGTATGAAGATCGGTGTGATGTTTGGCAGCCCGGAAACGACCACGGGTGGTAATGCGCTTAAATTCTATGCGTCTGTTCGTCTTGATATTCGCCGGATCGGTCAGATCAAGGACCGTGACGAAGTCGTTGGCAACCAGACCCGTGTGAAGGTCGTCAAAAACAAGATGGCTCCGCCGTTCAAGCAGGTCGAATTCGACATCATGTATGGCGAAGGCATTTCCAAGATGGGTGAAATCCTTGATCTTGGTGTCAAGGCGGGCATCGTTGAAAAATCCGGTTCCTGGTTCTCGTATAATTCGACCCGTATCGGTCAGGGCCGCGAGAATGCCAAAACCTTCCTGCGTGAAAATCAGGAAATGACCGCCGAAATCGAACGCAGCATCCGCGAAAGTGCAGGTCTGATCGCCGAGGCGATGACCAGCATGAGCGAAGATGAACCGTCAAACGATGACGACGCGTAATTAAAAGCGGACTGAATAATCAAACGGGCGCTTTGGGCGCCCGTTTTTGTGTCTGATCCGTTTTGTTGGCAGCGTGTGTAACGCAGGCCAACATGGATTTCGCGATATGGCGCGAAGCGGGAGTCAGGGGTGCTGTGCTTCCTGTTGCCATTGGCTGGGCGTTTTGCCCGTTATCCTTAAGAATTCCCGATTGAAATTCGACTTGGTGTTAAAGCCGCTTGTCAGCATGGTCGTTGTGACAGTCTCGCCCTTGTCCAGTTCGCGGCAAGCATGTTCAATCCGGTATTTGTTGATGAAGCGCGAGACATTTTCACCGGTCGTGGCGTTGATCGCGGTCGAAATCTGTTTCAGCGGGACGCCCATACGTCGGGATATGTGTGCAAGCGTCAGATCCGGGTCAAGATAAAGCTGTTCGCGTATCTGCAAATCTTCAAGCTGGGCCATTATGGTCCGATGTTCCGGGGTGCTGGGTGTTGTCCGCACGTGATCGGAAGGCTGATTTTGTTCCCCTGATTGGACATCCGCATCAACATCAATTGCAATGTCGGGCGACAGAGACAGAAAGCCGATGGTCAAGAGAGCCAGGGATGATGTGATGCTCAGGATCAGGCCGACAATCTGATCGTTTCCATCGATCTTGGCGACGATGATCAGCATGTCGCTGATGGCCGACGCGATCAGGGCGAAGGCGATGAAGCGCCAAACCAGTGCCGGGATATGGCCCGCGGTCAGAGGCATATGGGCAAAATCACCGCCCTGACGATGAAGCATCACCAGAATTGCCGCCCCGTATCCGACAAAAAGGCTGCAAAGCACAACATCAATGATTGCCGGTAAAAGAAACACGCATAGGGCGACGATCGCTGGTACCGAGAAATGCACCCAATCCCGTATTTGCAGGCGCGCACGAAGACTTGCTTCCAGAAAGGCCATCCAGGCCAGAGCCGGGATAATGGATGCGGTGATGGGTTGAAGCCATCGCAGGCTGGCAAAGCCATAATACTGAACAATTCCGACCAGAATGCTTTGTCCGGCTGCAGTAAGCAGCAGCGCAATAAGCATCCTGGGTGTTCTTCCGCCCACAACCGCGCGGACAAAGAGAAAGCCTAAAACCAGTGCAACTATAATTGGGACGGGGAGGACAAGCATCGGACAGTCAGTTCCCGACAAAAGGTATCAAAACCGGTTTTGGGACGTTCACAAACCCGTTTGAGGACGCAGGAAATCCTGTTTTGGGCAAAAACGTTCCGGCACGCTTAACTTAGGACAAGGATCCTGATGATGAAACCGATATATCTTGCCGTCGCCTTCTTTCTGGCCGCGGGCCCGAAGACATCGCCTGTCTTAGCGGAACCGCAAACCGATTATGCCGGATATGACCGTTTTGATGTGCGCGCAGCCCATCGTTCCATGCCAATCGCGGCCTCGGTCTGGTATCCGGCAGATACCTTTATCTATCGTGCGCCGGTCGGCCGCAATATCATCTGGAAGGGAACAGATGCGTATGTCGGTGCGGCAATTGCGCCGGGGCAACATCCGCTGGTTCTTCTTTCCCATGGCTCGGGCGGCAATATGGATGGACTTGGCTGGCTGTCCTCGCAACTGGCGTTGCGTGGGGCGATTGTTGTTGCGGTCAACCATCCCGGTACGACATCGGGGGATTCGTCACCGCGACGTACACCGCTTATCGGCGAACGTGCCGCAGATATCAGTGCCACCCTTGATCAGGTCCTCTCCAATACGGCTTTTGCTCCTTACATCGATCATCAGAATATTTCCGCGATCGGGTTTTCATTGGGGGGTACGACGGTTTTAAACCTTGCGGGGGTACGGTTTGATCAAACGCTTTATGCGCAATATTGCGACAAATTCGGCAATGCGGCCCAGGATTGCGATTTTTTGCGCAAAGGGGGTGTTGATCCTGATCATCTTCCTGATGACTTTGTTGCTTCCAGCCGGGACGACCGGATTGTCCGCTCTGTCGCGATAGAGCCAGGCATGGGGTTTGCCGCGACACAAACCAGCCTGGCGGAGGTAACTTCTGCCATGCTCTTTATCGGCCTTGGCGAGGAAAACAAATGGGTGGCTGCTGATTTTGGGCCGAACGGCAGTAATCTGGTCGCGCGGATCAAAAATGCATCTTCAGCAACGTTTGCGCCAGCATATCATTTGACGTTTCTTGGCGAATGTATGCCTAGGGCTGCCGAGATACTTAAAGAAGAAGGCAGCGAGCCAATCTGCTCCGACCCTCCCGGTACGGATCGCGCCCAGATTCATCAAAAGATTGTTTCGGCGATTGCGGAATTCCTTAACTTGTCCGGTTCCTGAGCGGAGAATAAAGCTTAGGAAATGGTAAAAGAGGGCCTGAAACGTCCTCTTTATCAATTTGCCCAAAAATGATCACGATTGGCTACAACCCGCAAAAATAAAGGCATTTGATCTGCCTTAATTGCGTCAGATCAGCAGCTTGGCAGTAGCGCAAGGAACTTTTTCTTTCCGGCTCCGTTATGGATGGTGTGAAGAAAATCACGTCGAGCAAACAGGAGAAACTGAAATGTCCGACTTTTTGAAAAAGATTTTCGCCGTTGCGATGATTTCTGGCATGGGCCTTGGCCTTGCCGCTTGTGAAACCGCCGAAGGGTTTGGCCAGGATATGGAAAATGCCGGTGAAGCCATCCAGGATGAAGCCAGCGAGTAAGGCATCATCGCGGATTTTTCGTTCGCTGACGGGACTTTTGGATCAACTCCATCACCCGCAAGCAGCTAAAGCCTAAATAAGGAGATAACATCATGTTGGGTTGGGCAGTCTTTTGTCTCATTCTGGCGCTTGTCGCCGCCGTCCTTGGTTTTGGCGGTTTGGCAGGGACGTTTGTCGGGATCGCCAAGATCCTGTTCTTCGTCTTCCTCGTCCTGTTCGTGGTTTCGCTTCTGGTCAACGCGCTGCGTGGCCGCCGCCCGCCGGTCTGACAAAGTACGCTAACGCTTTTTGATCCGGGTTTTAGCCAACCACAGCACCGTAACCCGAGACGAACACGACAAACTGTTAAAACAGGGCTTTCATGAACGCCCTGTTTTTTTGCGTTTTACTGATCTGAATTATGGTCGAACCGGTATCTTGGGCGTTTAATGTTTGCTGCTCAAAAACGGTCCTGATTTTGGCGATGGCCTGATTAACCGCCCGAAAAACCCTGCTTCTTTCTGGCAGTTCACGCAGCACCGTGTTGATCGATTGATCCCGTTTGTTTGAGCAAACAGGAGAAGACCATGTCTGACATCTGCAAGAAGATTTTTGCGATTGCCCTGATATCATTTATCGGATTTGGCATTGCGGCGTGCGAGACGGCAAACGGCTTTGGCCGTGATGTCGAGGATGCCGGAGAAGCGATCCAGAAAGGGACCGACTAGGAGCAGGTTGATCTACTGCGCGGTCGCGGTCTGACGATCTGATCGTCGTCAAAACACATGATGCGGGTAAATGGGAACGGGTATGTAAATGCATGCCCGTTTTTTGTTTGGCATTTGAATTCACGCTGAAGGAAAGAGTTGCCAGCAGCACGTGACCCCGACAAGATAGCGACTGATTTCGGAAGCCACATGCCTTGCGTCAGAAGCAGGCCGCGGCCGCCTTCAAAATCAACATGTCGTTAAAGGCAGGAGCATTCAAACAATGGCTATTCTTGTAAAACGTATTCTGGCACTGGCCCTGATTGCGGGCTTTGGCATGTCGCTTGCGGCGTGTGAAACTGCCGCCGGATTTGGTCGCGATGTTGAAAAACTGGGCGAACAGATTCAGGAAGGCGTCGAAAAGTAACCCATCCTCAAGTTCCGGAAAGTTCCCGCCGTGATCACCTGCTATCTGAAATACGTTATCGACATGCATAAAATCCCTGAGTTCGAGGATTATGCCCGTCGCTGGATTCCCATCGTCAATCGGATGGGCGGGACGCATCACGGCTATTTCCTGCCGCATGAAGGCGCCAGCAGCATCGCCTATGCCCTGTTCAGTTTCCCGAGCCTTGCGGCATACGAAGATTACCGCAATCGCATGGCCGATGATGACGAATGTGTTGCAACACTCGAACTTGAAAAACGCAACCGCAGCATCATCAGTTACGAACGCAGTTTCATGCGCCCGGTTCTTGATTAGGTCGGCATATCTGATCAGGGCGTTGTGGCGTGCCGGTGCGGTGCCGGATGCATAAATCGTCACTTAAACACCGCAAAGCCTTTCCCCGACTGGACAGCACAGGGCCGAGCCGCTAAATAGGGCAGTCGCGCCGTAGGTTTGCGGCAGCGATTGTTCCGCGTTTTCCGGGTTGGAGAGAGATGCAGACCGTTAACGATATCCGCACCACGTTTCTGGAATTCTTCCGCAAGAACGGCCACGAGGTCGTGTCTTCCAGCCCGCTGGTACCGCGTAATGACCCGACCCTGATGTTCACCAACGCAGGGATGGTCCAGTTCAAGAATGTTTTCACAGGTCAGGAACAGCGCGATTATTCACGCGCGACCACCTCGCAGAAATGCGTGCGTGCCGGTGGCAAGCATAACGATCTTGAAAATGTCGGTCATACCGCCCGTCACCACACCTTCTTTGAGATGCTCGGCAACTTTTCGTTTGGCGACTATTTCAAGGAAAACGCGATTGAATTCGCCTGGAACCTTATCACTAGGGAATACGGCCTCCCGGCAGACAAGCTGCTGGTCACCGTCTATCACACCGATGACGAGGCCCATGGTCTTTGGAAAAAGATCGCCGGTCTTACTGATGACCGTATCATTCGTATTCCGACCTCGGATAACTTCTGGTCGATGGGCGATACTGGTCCGTGCGGCCCTTGTTCGGAAATCTTCTTTGACCATGGCGACAAAATCTGGGGCGGTCCTCCGGGCAGTGCCGACGAAGACGGCGACCGGTTCATCGAAATCTGGAACCTCGTCTTCATGCAGTACGAGCAGATGGCGAATGGCGAACGCGTCAATCTGCCAAAGCCGTCGATTGATACCGGCATGGGCCTTGAACGTATTGCCGCCGTCCTTCAGGGCAAGCACGATAACTATGATATAGACCTGATGCGGGCCCTGATCGAAGCATCGGCGGATGCCACCAGCACCGATCCCGATGGTCCGCATAATGTGTCGCACCGCGTGGTTGCCGACCATCTGCGCTCGACCAGCTTCCTGATTGCCGATGGCGTTCTGCCGTCCAATGCGGGTCGTGGTAACGTTCTGCGTCGTATCATGCGCCGCGCCATGCGCCATCTGCACATGATCGGCACGCAAGACCCCGTGATGTATAAACTGGTCCCGGCACTGGTGCGCAAAATGGGCGGTGCCTTCCCGGAACTGGTTCGGGCGCAGGCATTGATTGAAGAAACCCTGAAGCTTGAAGAGCAGGGCTTTAAAACCATGCTTGATCGCGGTCTCAAGATGCTTGACGACGCGACCGATGGCATGACCGAGGGCGCGACCCTTTCGGGCGATGTGGCGTTTAAGCTTTATGATACTTACGGCTTCCCGCTTGATCTGACGGCTGATGCGCTTAAACCGCGCAAGATCGGCATTGATGAAAGCGGTTTTACCTCGGCTATGGAAGAACAGAAAGCCAAGGCCCGTGCCGCATGGTCGGGTTCGGGCGAAGCTGCAACCGAGGAAGTCTGGTTTGACATCAATGACCGTGATGGCGCGACCGAATTCTTGGGCTATGAAACCGAAAATGCCGAGGGCGTTGTCACGGCTCTGATCAAGGATGGTGCGGAAACCAAAACCGCGACCAAGGGCGATGAGGTTGCCATCGTTGCCAACCAAACCCCGTTCTTCGGGGAATCCGGTGGTCAGCAGGGCGATGCCGGCGTGATCAAAACCGAGAAGGGTGCCGTGATTGAAATCACCGACACCCAGAAGAAACTCGGTGCGCTTCATGTGCATCTGGGCAAGGTTGTCGAAGGTGATGTTTCGGTTGGCGATGCCGCTGAATTCCGCGTCGATCATACCCGCCGTTCGTCCTTGCGCGCCAACCATTCGGCAACGCACCTTCTGCACGCGGTGATGCGCAAGCATCTGGGTGATCACGTCACCCAGAAAGGATCGCTGGTTGCCAAGGATCGTCTGCGTTTCGACGTATCGCACCCCAAACCGATCACCGCCGAAGAAGCCGCTATAATCGAATTCGACGTCAACCGTCTGATCCGCGAAAACAGTGAAGTCACCACCCGTCTGATGACCCCGGACGAGGCGATTGAACTGGGGGCGATGGCGCTGTTTGGCGAAAAATACGGTGATGAAGTCCGCGTTGTTTCGATGGGCCTGCCCGAAGCGAACGAACATGCCTATTCGCTTGAACTTTGCGGTGGTACGCATGTCAAACGGACCGGCGATATCGGTATGTTCAAGATCGTATCCGAAGGTGCGGTTTCAAGCGGTGTCCGCCGTATCGAAGCCCTGACTGGTTCGGATGCCGCAAGCTATATGGCGGCCCGTGATCAGCTTCTGCAAACAATTTCGGCCGATCTCAAAGCCGTTCCCGAAGATGTTCCGGCACGTGTCAAAGCCTTGCAGGATGAACGCCGCAAGCTTGAACGCGAAGTTTCCGACCTGCGCAAGAAACTGGCAACAGCCGGTTCGGGCGGGACATCGGGTGCTGACGCGTTCAAGGAAGTCAATGGTGTCAAATTGGCCCTGCGTGTTCTGGACGGTATTCCGGCCAAGGAACTCAAGGGCATGGTTGATGAATTGCGCGATCAGATGGGATCGGGGATTGTTGCCCTTATCTCGACCGATGGCGGCAAGGCATCAATCGTTGTCGGCCTGACCGAAGACCTCGCCGGTAAATTCAGTGCGGTTGATCTGGTCCGTGTCGGTGTCGAAAAGCTTGGCGGCAAGGGGGGCGGTGGCCGCCCGGATATGGCACAGGGCGGTGGCCCCGACGCCGATCAGGCCGACGCGGCACTTGCCGCGATTGAGGCAACGGTTGCTGGCTGATATTAAGTGTTTTCATTATCTTTCTATCGTCTGAGCGACAAAAAGGGCCCCGATCGGGGCCCT